>CAIUKP010000273.1 GCA_903899675.1 uncultured Bacteroidota bacterium
CCCTTCACTACGACCAGTATCGGAAATTCATTCGGCTTTGTGCTGCTTACAATACTTTGGATGACTTGCTGAACCAGATGGATTCTACCGCGGCCCGAAAAATGGTGTTGGGATTTGCCGATCATCTGGAAGAAACGCCTCAATTAAGTGAAGCGGTTGATGTGGCTACTACTTATTCTAGTATTTATAATGTTCGAATTAAAGGGTGGATGCTCGAAAAAGTGGAGGAACGTGCCACACAACTTAGCGCATCGGGTTCTGTAAGAGGTGCAGCCATCTATTCAATATTGCGGAGCATATTCTTCTCACTGGATACAACCCGACATACCAAACTGCTCGAGGAACTGGGTATTCGTTCGGTTGACAGACTACAAATTGCCAGTCTAAAAGATTCTGCCGGACGCATAATTGTACAGCAATTTTTTTATGGAGATAAAGGGGGCAAGGAAATTTATCAAACCTTTCTTAATAAGTTTACCAGCCCCAATTGGAAAATTGTTAAAAAACCCTATTGGACGGAAGTGCAGGCTGTTAAAGGATTTCCGGTAATTATTTATTCTAATCTTCCCTTAGACGAGGTAACTGATTTAGATGAACATGCGCAGGATAGTCTGATTGTTTATTTACAGTCAAAGGGGTTAGAACCCACCTTGTCTATCCATCGCGGGCACAGTTATAGCTTGCCTTCCACCATAGAAAAGTTGCCCTACAGCTCACAGTTGGTATTGGTGGGCAGTTGTGGAGGTTATCAGCGTCTGCATGATGTGTTGGAGAGCAGTCCTGATGCTGCGATAATCTCGTCTAAACAGGTGGGTACCGGACAAATCAATCAGTTATTGATTGATGTAATTTGTGAGCAATTGCGGCAGGGGAAGGATATCTATTGGCCAAGTTTGTGGAAGAAACTGGAAGGTAATTTTACTGGCAAATCCCGTGAAACCTTTCGGGATTATGTACCGCCTTATCAAAATTTAGGGGCCTTATTTATACAGGCATATCGGCGCGCAATGGAGCAAACTGCTGTAATCACCCCCTGATTATTGCAAATGAGGGTTATTTATCTTTTCATAACCAATGGTAGTTGGCATTCCGTGTCCGGGATAAACAGCAGCCGTGTCGGGCAATTTCCATAATTTTTCGCGGATGCTGTTCAGCAACACTTCATGATTAGCGCCTGGCAAATCGGTACGTCCGATACTTTCTCTAAATAAAACATCCCCGGCAATCAATATTTGTTGCGCCTCACAGTAGAAACAGATGCTGGCAGGAGAGTGACCGGGTGTTTCGATAACCAGCAGTTCGTCGTTGCCCAACGCAATCCGATCGCCTTCTTTTAAAAAATGCAAAGGGCCATCATAATTCGTAAAGGGCAATCCCCAGTTTTCTCCGGAGATAGGGGCTTTTTCGAGCATAATTTTTTCGCCAGCATGTATATGCAGTTCCAGTCCATAAGTTTCATGTACCCACCTGTTTCCGAAAACATGATCGAGGTGGCAATGGGTATTCAGCAGCAAAGTGGGGTGAAGGCCTTGTGTTTGGATATAATTATTTAACATTTCCTCCTCAGCACTAAAATAACATCCGGGGTCAATAATAGCAGCCTGCCTTTGTTCATTAAACAAAACATAGGTGTTTTCGCGAATAGGACTAAAAGTAAATACCTTAAGGGTTAACATATTGGTAATTTTGGCTTCTTTTGCCGTTTATTGATTAATTTTAAAGTACTAAAGTTCGGATATGCGCTTCAAATGGACTGTTATAGGTTGGTTGGTCATTCTTTTATTGCCTGCGATAGCTATCGCGCAGGTAAATGGCGTTGAATTTGGCAAAAATAGGGTACAACATAAGAAGTTCACTTGGAAGTTTTTTCAATCACCCAATTTCAATACTTATGTAAATCAGGGGGGAGTTGAGTTGGGAAAGTTTGCGGCACAGGTGGCGGAGGAAGAACTGCCCGGAATTGAGAGTTTTGTGGAATATTCGCTCCAACGCCGCGCAAACATTGTGATTTATAATAATTACAACGATTACAAAAGCAGCAATATAGGGTTGGGTTCCGACTGGCAAAGTGCCGGCGGAGTAACTCGACTGGTTAACAATAAGCTGGTTTTATATTTTGATGGCAATCATGCCAATTTTCGTAGACAAATACGAGAGGGCATTGCTAAAATATTAACTGATAATCTGTTGTTTGGAGAAGATATAGGAGAGTTTGCCAGCAACCAGGCTTTGCTCGACTTACCCAAATGGCTGATAGACGGGTATGTTGGCTATGCGGGTGAGCCCTGGAGCACATTGCTGGATGATGAATTAAAAAGTGCCTTGCTAAGTGGCAGGTATAATTCTTTTTATCAGTTTGCTTTTGAAGAACCGCAACTTGCCGGACATGCATTTTGGCGATATATAGCCGAAAAATATCGGAAAGACAATGTTACTTATCTGCTGTATTTGGCCCGCATTTACAAGAATCTTAATAATGCCTGTTTACGGGTTTGTAAAAAGAAGTTTAAGGAAGTGCTGAAAGATTTTATGCAGTTTGAGCAGGAGCGGTATTCAAAAGATATTACCCGTAGACGCAATCAGCCAAAGGGTTCAGTGGTAGTTACGGAAGATATTTCTCGCAAAGATTATTTTCGTTTTCAGGCCAATCCCAATCCCAAAAGTTCTACCTATGCTGTGGTAGAATTTGATAACGGACAATATGCCGTAAAACTGCACGAAAATTTTTACGATGCCCGCATACTGCTGAAACTTGGATATAAAACCTATCAAGGCGACATCAATCCCAATTACCCCATTTTAGCCTGGGATGGCAAGGGAAGTCGCTTATTGGTTATCTATTGGGAGAAAGGAAAGCTGAACATGTTTGTGTACGATAATATCGCCAAGTATAAGCGCTACAAGCAATCCATTAGTGGGGTAGATCAAATATTGGATGCCTCATTTATGTTAGACGCCAATACCCTGGTATTGAGTGCGGTAAAAAATGGACATACCGATATTTACACCTATAAAATTGAAGAGAACCGACTCACACAAATTACCGATGATGTGTATGATGACCTTGATCCTGCTTTGGTAGCTTTTCCGAATAAGGTAGGTATTGTGTTTTCATCTAACCGACCAAGTGGGGGTGCTCGTGGCAGCGATACGGCCCTCCCTAGCCGCTATCCCTTTAATATATTCTTTACAGATGTATTGAATGAGGGAAAGGCGAAACAAATTACCCAGTTAACGCGGGTTAAGTATGGTTCGGCTCGCTATCCGATGCAGTATAATACCAATCACTTCACTTTTGTATCGGATGAAAATGGAATTGCTAATCGCTGGGCGGGATTTTTTTCAACACAGCGAAGTGGATTAGATACGTTAATTTATATCGGAGAAGAAGTGCTGCACAATCCCGCACCTAAGGAAATCGATTCAACCCTTCGTGCTTGGCAGCTTTCAAAGCCGGATAGCATTAGTTTTTATCAGGTATACAACGACTCTACGTATACCTTCCCGATTACCAATTATCAAAGCAGTTTATCTGAAACCCGGATTGCTGGTAATAATGGACAAGTTAGTGAAGTGCGAAGAGAGGGAGATTATAAGTTTTTATATAAGTTGAAAGTAGACGAACAAACCTTGCAAAAAAGGAATGTAGCTACCCGGCCTACTGAATATATGAAGAAGGTGGTTGCTGAAAATAAGGCACAAACCGGTAAGGCCCAGGTATATTTGAATAAGCAACCAACAGATACTGGAAAAAAAGTTGCCGACTTTTTTCAAAACGAATTTGCCAATGAGAAGCCAGATACCAGTTCGTTGGTTCGACTGCAAAATGAAGTGGCAGAAAAGGTATCGGCTTTGAGTAAATCTAAATTATTCGATTACCGGCTCAAGTTCAGTTCCGATTTTGTTCAAAGTGGAATAACCAATACCATCCTAATAAATCGCTACCAACCATATGGGGGTGGTCAAGGGCCTATTCAGTTGAATAATGGTGCTAACCTGAACTTTGCCTTTAAGGTTGGGGTGAGTGATTTGATGGAGGATGTGCGCTTTATTGGAGGATTTCGTTTTGGCACAAATCTTTCAGACAAAGATGTGTTACTGTCGTTTCAAAACAACCGGAAGCGGCTCGACTGGGGCGTTACCTATTATAGAAGCAATGTGTCGAATTTTTACAATACCTCGTTTAATTCGATGTTGTATACGAACCTCTATCAGTTTAATGTTTCCTATCCATTTGATGAGATAAGAAGTTTACGCGCTACTATTGGGTTAAGAAACGACCGAGGAGTATTAAGGCCTTATGATAATGCGTCAGGCTTTCCCGATCCTAATGCTTTGGCATACAGAGATACAGTTTCTAAATTTATAGTTTCCCGATTGGAATATGTGCATGATAACACCATCAATCCTACTCAAAATATTTGGAAAGGGCTTCGGTATAAAGTGTATTTGGATGTGAATATGCCAACTTTTAAATCGGCATTGAATAATGGAAAAGCCACTTTAAATTTGGGATTTGATGCAAGGTATTATAAGAAAATATATCGCAATTTTATTTGGGCAGGCAGAGCTGCTGCCGACTTTTCTTGGGGTGAGCAGAAAATTATTTACTTCCTCGGGGGAACCGATGGATGGTTAGGGCCTCAGTTTAACAACAATCCGCCCGCCCCCGATCAGAGCTATGCTTTTCAGTCGCTTGCTTTGAATATGCGCGGATATAATCAAAACGTGGCCAACGGAAACAATGCAGTAGTAATTAACAGTGAATTCCGCTTCCCACTTTTTTCTACCTTAATTAATCGCCCCATCAATAATGCATTTCTCCGCAATTTTCAGATTGTACAATTTGTAGACCTGGGAACTGCCTGGAATGGAAAATATAATGGGATTACCCGCCCCGGAGAATTTTATTCCAATCCTAATACCCCTATTGCTGTTCGCATTGATGCAGGCGGTTTAGGGCCCTTTGCCGGCGGCTATGGATTTGGATTGCGCAGTACTTTGCTGGGATATTTTTTACGTGTGGATACCGGCTGGCCTATGAAAGGCGTATTTAAAGGCAAGCCTGTTTGGTATTTTTCGTTAGGGTTCGATTTTTAATAGCAAATACTATTGTTTTTCTTCTGGCAATTTGGGTTCTCTCAGTTGAACCGGTGTAGTTTTTTTCCGTAATCGCATATTGAGCAATTCTACTGCAAAAGAAAAGGCCATGGAAAAATATACATAGTTTTTCAAATTAAGTCCATGTGCTTTTTCCGGGTCCCATCCTTCTACCAATAAAACAAAACCAATCATTACCAAAAAAGATAAAGCCAGCATTTTAAGGGTGGGATGTTTGTGAATGAATGCCGAGATGCGGGCACTGAATAAGAACATTACTATCATAGCTACCACAACAGCTGCAATCATTATTTCCAGTCTTTTTGCGGTACCCCCCGCTGTTATGATACTATCGAAGCTAAATACCATATCAATTAAAACAATTTGCATCATTGCCTGCGAAAAACTGATTTTAGCAGCCGATTGTCCAGACTGCGTAAGTTCTTCTCCTTCTAGCTTGTGGTGAATTTCTTTTACGGTTTTATAAATTAAAAAGAGGCCTCCTGCTAGCATAATTAAACTGGCGAGGTCGAAAGACTTGTTCGCAATGGTAAAAACAGGCTTCCCTTTTTGTTGGAGTAACCAGCTGAGGGCGAATAACAGCGCGGTTCTTGTGATAATTCCGCCAATCATCCAGTAGGTACGCGCTTTTTGCTGATATTTTTGGGCCAGCCGGTTCATGATAATGCTTACGAAAATCACATTATCAATACCCAGTACTACTTCGAGTATTACTAAAATGATAAAACTAATCAGGTGCTCGGTGGTAAAAAGTGATTCCATGTTTTATAAGTGCTTTGATGAATGTATCGATTTTCCAATCTGTTTTATAAGGGCGGGTCCCCGGTATATAAAGCCGGTCCATATCTGAATCAAATCTGCTCCAGCCCGAAGACGATCTGCTCCATCTTCTCCACTCATAATCCCGCCGCTAGAGATAATGGGCAACGAATTCCCAGCCTGCTGCCGCAAATAGCGCAATACTTCAGTTGCCATTGAGCGAAGGGGTTTTCCACTCAAACCCCCCATGCCAATAGCACTTAGTTTTTTTTCAGATTCCGATGAAAGGTGATCCCTCCCAATGGTAGTATTGGTAGCCACTAATCCATCCAACGGAACCTGCTGAGCGAGTTCAAGAATATCGTTTAATTGTTCCGGGGTTAAATCTGGGGCAATTTTTAGCCATAGAGGTTTGGGTTGCGATTGGCCCTGGTTATAGTTTTGCAGGTTACTGGTTATTTGATACAGGGCATCTTTATCTTGCAAAGCTCTAAGCCCCGGTGTATTGGGTGAACTTACATTTACCACAAAATAATCAGCTTCGGCATGCAGATGCTGATAAACCTTGAGGTAGTCTTTCCAGGCATCCTCATTCGGTGTTATTTTATTCTTACCAATATTACCTCCCACAATCATTCTATTTCCCTGGGTAGCAGCTTCCCGGTTTTTCCAATCCGCCAGTCTCCTTTTAACTACTTCCATACCATCATTATTAAAACCCATTCGATTGATGAGGGCTTCATCTGCCGGTAGTCGGAATAATCGGGGTTGTTCATTTCCCGGCTGCCCCAATGGGGTAACAGTTCCTATCTCTACAAAGCCAAATCCGAGTGCTTTTAATGAGGGCAAGTAATGCGCATTTTTGTCGAAGCCGGCCCCCAAACCAACCGGATTGGGAAATGTTATGCCGGCAACAGTTTTTGGGGTAGGATGCGGGTATTGGAAAAAATGTGAAAGAATTGATTCCCCTCCCGGCATGGAACAGGTAAGCGAAAGGCATTGCATCGAAAAATAGTGCGCCCGTTCCGGTGGCAGCGCAAAAAGGATAGAACGGAGTAACGGGTACAGCATGGGGCAAAGATAATCATTCCTTTTTCCCTTGCGACTTAGGAGACCGAGAATAATAGTTGCATAAACAACTTTTATAAAAAATCATTACTTTTGGGATAGAAAATTAAATATTATGCAGGAGGCGTATATAGTGGCCGGTTTTAGAACCGCAGTAACTAAAAGTAAAAAAGGAGGGTTTCGTTTTTTTCGTCCCGATGATCTGGCGGTAGAGGTAATCAAGGGATTGGTAGCAACCCTTCCTGGTTTAGACCCTAAAGAGGTGGATGATGTGATTGTTGGCAATGCTGTTCCGGAGGCGGAGCAGGGCTTACAGTTTGGCAGAATCATTGCGGCGCGAGCTTTAGGAGAAGAGGTGGCTGGTATAACTATCAACCGGTATTGTGCGAGTGGATTGGAAAGTATTGCCATGGCTACTGCAAAAATCCGAACTGGGATGGCCGATTGCATTATTGCCGGCGGAACAGAAAGTATGAGTATGGTGCCCACAGCCGGTTGGAAAACGGTGCCTTCTTATGCCATTGCAAAAGATGAGCCAGATTATTATTTAAGTATGGGTCTTACAGCAGAGGCAGTGGCAAACGAATATTCAATTAACCGGGAAGATCAAGATGTATTTGCATTTCAATCGCATCAAAAAGCGATGAAAGCTATCCAGGATGGGAATTTCAAATCTGGAATTATCCCCATTACGGTGGAAGAGGTTTATGTAAATGAAAAAGGAAAAAAGGCCACCCGTTCTTATGTAGTTGATACAGATGAGGGCGTGAGAGCAGACACTACAGTAGAAGCACTGGCTAAGTTAAAACCTGCTTTTGCCATGGGTGGATCAGTTACTGCCGGAAATTCATCTCAAACCAGTGATGGTGCGGCATTTGCAGTAGTAATGAGTGAGCGCATGGTAAACCGTTTGGGATTAAAACCGATTGGTCGCCTAGTGAATTGTGCTTCTGCCGGTGTTCCTCCCCGTATTATGGGTATAGGACCTATTGCTGCTATACCCAAAGTATTAAAGCAGGCTGGCATGACGATGGGTCAAATAGATTTGTTGGAGCTGAATGAGGCATTTGCAGCACAGGCACTTGCAGTAATCCGAAAATTAGATTTGAATCCTGAAATCATCAATATTAATGGCGGTGCCATTGCATTAGGTCATCCGCTTGGATGCACAGGGTGTAAACTTACGATTCAGCTGTTACAGGATATGAAGCGCCTGAACAAGAAATACGGCATGGTAAGCGCTTGTGTCGGTGGCGGTCAGGGGATTGCCGGTATTATTGAATATATTCAATAGTTTGGCAAAGGGGCATTAACCTGAAAGATGATGAATATCATTTTTTTAGATGTGTGCAGGTACTATTTTTGAACAAATAATTTGTTATGCAAAATATACTTGTGCCCGTTGATTTCTCCGAAACCAGTTATCGCGCAGCCCTGTACGCATTAAAGCTGGCCGCACAAATGCATGCGCAGAAAGTAATTTTATACCATGCTTATCAAGCACCGCTTACGGTTGATTCCCCGGTAGCTGCTGTTCAATTGTTTGATGAGGTTCAGCTGAAAAAAGACAGTACAGCAGCCTTGCTAAGGTTTAGAGAAAAACTGGAGGGAGCTTGTCCTTCGGGTTGTTTTTTAGAAACCTACAATGAATATTCATTGTTGATTAATGGCGTAGATGCGGTATGCCAGTTAACCAATAGCAAGATGGTTGTGATGGGGATAACGGGGGGAGGAGCCCTCTCGGAAAAGTTAATTGGTAGCAATACGGTTTCTGTAGCCCGTCACTCCACGGTTCCTGTTATAATTGTTCCTACAGATGTAACATTCAAGCCCCCCCAAAAAATAGTTTTATTAACCGACTATGCTCACACAGATGAGAATGTACCTATCAATAAAATTCATTGGTTTTTAGATCAGACCCATGCCGAATTAATGGTGTTGCATATTGAAAAAGATGCTTCCTTTTCGCAGGAATTGCAGGAAATTTTATTACTAAAAGATCATAAGCCTACTTATCATGTGGTGCATCATTCAAGTTTTATAGAGGGGGTGAATAATTTTATAAAAAAGCACGAGGCAGATATGGTTATTATTCTTCCCAAAAACCATGGTTTTTTTACTAGTTTGTTTACTACCAGCCACACGACCCGTTTGGTATTTCATAGTAACATTCCGGTATTGGCTATTCACGAGTAACTTTTGCAAATACAGAACCACTTCAAACATTTATTATGCAAAATATATTGGTTCCGGTAGATTTTTCTCCTACTTCTCAAAATGCGGCTCGGTATGCCGCGGGGTTGGCTGCTCAGATAGGCAGTAGTAAGCTGGTTTTATACAATGCATTTCAAACCATCTTATCGAATTTTCATGCGAATCCCGATTTGGAAGGGCAGGATGAGCAGGATTTGCGGCCTTTACAAGAAGATGCGATGCATGCTTTGAAGTTGGAGATGCTCAGCACCACATCTGCTACTCTCCGAATCGAAGCGCACTGTGTATATGAAGGGTTTCATGATGATTTAACTGAGGTATGCAAAAGAACCCAAACGCAATGGGTTGTAATGGGAATTACGGGAGGGGGCAAGTTAAAAGAGAAGCTGATTGGCAGTCACACCCTCAAAGTCGCCCGCAATACTGCTAATCAGGTAATCATTGTTCCACCCAATGCCCGTTTTTCTGCAATTCGCAAAGTGATGTTATTAACCGATTATGATCATGTGGATGAAACCACTCCTTTCGATGTGATTCATCAGCTGATTATTCATACGCAGGCTTCTTTAGATGTGGTACATATAGAAGCTGACCCTGACTCTAAAGAACGCCATACCGCCATTATTCAACAGGAAAATGCGGTTATGCACCGGCATTTGTTACCTTATTTACCTCAATATTTCACAGCATATAACCCTTCATTCGAACAGGCAATTCAAGACATTACTCACGAAAGATCCATTGATTTGATTATAATAATTCCAAAAAAAATTGGATTTATCGATAGATTACTCAATGTGAGTCATACCGATTTGTTGGCCTTTCATAGTCATGTTCCCTTATTGGTTGCCCATAAATAGGGTACAGAGAATAATTAGCTGAGATATTTTCCTACGATAGGTACTCTTCTGCCTATGCCAAAAGCTTTGGGGGAAATGCGAATAATCGGGCAAAACTGATTTCGCTTGTATTCGTTTGTGTTTACCATTTTCAGCGTACGGTTTACCAATGCAGGATCAAAGCCCATTTGTTTAATTTCTTCGGGTCCGTTTCGTTTTTCTATATACTGATAAAGAATTTGATCGAGCAGCGCATAATCGGGCAGGCTGTCGCTGTCTTTTTGTCCGGGTCGTAATTCGGCACTGGGGGCTTTTTCAATAATATTTCGGGGAATGATTTCTTTATTTCGGTTGATATATTGGGCAAGTGCATATACTTGTAATTTATAGCAATCGCCCAGCACGCTCAAGCCACCTGCCATATCACCGTACAGCGTTCCATATCCGGTAGCCAGTTCGCTTTTGTTAGATGTGTTCAGTAAAATATAGCCGAATTTATTGGCGATAGCCATCAACAGGTTACCGCGGCTTCTGCTTTGCATATTTTCTTCGGCCAGCGAAAATGGTAAGTCGCCAAATAGCGGCTGAACGGTTTGTAACATAGCAGTATAAACCTCATGGATGGGTACTACATCGTATGGGTTATGTAAATGTGTGCTGAGCGCAATTGCATCTGCTACTGAATGTTCTGTTGAATAAGGGGAAGGTAAAAGGATGGCCCGCACATTTTCTGCACCTAGGGCTTCACAAGCAATAGCGAGGGTAACTGCCGAATCAATTCCGCCGGATGATCCCAGAATTGCTTTGGTAAATCCCATTTTGGTAAAATAATCGCGGATACCCAATATAAGTGCTTGATGTATCTGATCGATATTGAGTGCTGCTTCCAGTATGGTAGGATTGAGTTCCTTGTCGGGCATTCGGCTGGCGGGTTCTAAAATGGGGGCATGAATAGTGCCATCATCTGAAAGTTCCAGCAGAGCAGTTGCTTCTGTAAACATAGGCAAGGCTGCACAAAGGTTCGCCTGTGCATCAAAAATCAGTGAGGCTCCATCGAATACAATTTCTGTTTGACTGCCTACCGCATTGCAATAGAAAAGGGGCAAGCGATATTTTAATACATTGGCTTTGATAACTGCTTTTCGGTCTTCATCATGGGTATAATCGAAAGGCGAAGCGCTTAAGTTGAGCATGATATCGGGTTGTTGCTCCATCAGCCGATCCATTGGACATATAGTATATAGGGGATTGTCGCCGAGGTTCCAGATATCTTCACAAATGGTAATGGCTAATTTTTTTCCTTTAAAGGGAACTACTTTCCAATCTGCTGATGGCTCGAAGTACCGGTATTCGTCGAAAACATCATAGGTAGGCAGTAGGGTTTTGTGAATCTCAGCAACTATTTTCTGTTCGTATAAAAAGAAGGCTGCATTGAACAAATCCTTTCCCAATTTTGAGGGGTTTCGGGAGGGTCCACCAATCAATACACCAATCGTGTCGGCTTCTTCCCGGATTCGATCTACCGAGGCTTCGCATTGGGCAATGAAATTATTGAATTCAACAAAGTCGCGTGCAGGATAGCCACAAACGCACATTTCACTGAACAAAATCAAATCGGCACCAGCGGCTTTTGCTGCCCGGATGGCGGTAATGATTTTCTGTGTGTTCAATTCAAAATTACCAATATGGTAATTCTGTTGGGCGAGTGCTATTTTCATGCTCCAAAGTTCAGTAAGTTTTTGCTATGTTGGTCTTTTCAGCATATAAAAATGAGGATCTCACGTGAATCCATTTGCTTTAACAGTATTTTTACCACCTAACCTGCTTAAATAGCGGGGGGAATTATATTTTTAGGTATGCAATTACAAACAAAGCAGGTAGGTTGGTTGGTTGGTATAATTGCCAGCTGTATAATTGGATGCACAAGTTCTCCCAAGGCACCGGACGTTTCTAATTTACAAATTACCTGGCAAGTTCAACGTTTTGAGCAGGATCTGTTTTCCATGGATACGCTTCAGCTAGATGCTTCTTTGGGGCAGCTGAATAAGAAGTATCCGGGGTTTACGCAAGATTTTTTATATAATATCTTAGGCACGTCGCCAGATAAGGCCTTGACTGAGCTGCCTTTTTTTTTAAGGGCTTACCGCAACTGGATCGGTGCTGCAAAATCTGACAAAGAACTGACTAAATATTTTGATCAGGTTAAAGAGGGATGTAAATATGTACATTATTATTTTCCTACTTATCCCTTACCACGTAAGTTGATCACTTTTATTGGACCCGTTAATGGATATGGGAATGTAATCACTTCCGATGCGCTAGCGGTGGGGCTTCAATTTTATATGGGTAAAGATTTTGCCTGGTATGCGACTTCGGAGGGTCAGCAATTGTATCCTCCTTTTCTATCCCGCCGATTTGAGCCAGCCTATATGCCCATTAATTGTATGAAGAATATTATGGATGATTTGTTTCCGAATAAGAGTCAGGGCAGGCCATTGGTAGAACAAATGATTGAATCGGGCAAGCGGGTTTGTTTATTAGAATTTTTTCTTCCACATTTGGCTGATACGCTGAGAACGGGCTATAGCGGGCAACAACTAGCCGCATGCAGAGCCAGTGAAAAGGGGATATGGAGTTTCTTTGTACAGAATGATATGTTGTATAGTACAGATCCTTCCTTTACTAGAGATTATTTAAATGAGGGTCCTGGAACCCCTGCATTGGGCGATCAGGCCCCGGGAAATATTGGCCAGTTTTGTGGCTGGCAGATTGTAAAGAAGTGGATGGAAAAGCAAGCAGATATTACCCCGGAAAAATTAATGAAAACCCCAGCTGCTGCTATTTTTCAGGAGGCAAAGTACAAGCCGTAAATCAACTAGAAAAAGAGTTAGTTAAGCTTCGAGGGGGCAATCATTTCGAAGGGAGGAATTTTAACGGAAAACATTTGATGCGTATCTGCATTCATCATGCGATAAGAGCCTTGCATCTTTCCCATTTCGCTGCGCAGATTACAAGCGCTGATATATTGGTATTGTTCTCCGGGTTGCAATATGGGTTGAACGCCAACCACCCCTTCTCCTTCTACCTCCCGTTGTTCTCCGTTGCTGTCGAAAATGTACCAATGCCTCCGTAGTAACTTAACCGGAAAATTGTTGTGGTTATCAATACTTACTTGATAGGCAAACATATATTCACCATGCGTGGGGTCGCTAAACTCGGTTTGGTAATAGGTTTCTACGGAAACCTGAATTCCATCGGTAATTTTTGAAACCATGATGCTGGCTATTAATCTACCCTAAAAGTAGGGATAATTATGAAAGCAGTTTTGAAAAATATATGAACGGATGGGGTAATTTAACAGGGGGATTGCACAGCCAATGCTTATTTTTGCAGCGAAATTTTAATAAATATGAACAAAATTGCAATAGCCAAAGGAGATGGAATTGGTCCGGAGATTATGGATGCAGTATTAACCATTTTTCAGGCAGCAGGGGTTCCCTTGGAGTATGAAGTGGTGGAGATGGGTAAGTGGGTATTTGATAGGGGTTTTAGTAACGGAATGACGCCCGAGGCACAACAAACGATTGAAAAACTGGGTATTCTTTTCAAAGGCCCCATGGAAACGCCCAAAGGTAAGGGAGTCAAAAGCGTAAATGTTACCGCCCGCAAAACCTGGAATACCTATGCAAACAAACGTACTTTTCAAACGCTTCATGGGGTGGATACGGTTTTTAGCAAAGCTGGCATCCCCATAGATATTACCATTGTTCGGGAGAATATCGAAGATACCTACGGTGGTGTGGAACATTTGCTAACCCATGATGTGGCATTAAGCCGCCGGTTTATTACTCGCCCGGGAAGTATGCAAGTGATAAAGTATGCATTTGAAATGGCTCGCAAGAAAAATGCGCGAAGAATAACCTGTGGTCATAAAGCAAACATTATGAAGTTGACAGATGGATTATTTCTAGAGGTATTTTATGAGGTTGCCAAAGAATATCCCGAGTTGAAAGCGGATGACGTGATTGTAGATGATTTGTGTATGAAGTTGGTGAGCCGCCCCGATTTATTTGACGTGGTGGTACTTACCAATTTACAAGGAGATATTGTGAGTGATTTATGTGCCGGATTAGTTGGGGGGTTAGGATTTGCTCCTTCTGCTAATATTGGCGATCATATTTCAATATTCGAGGCAGTTCACGGAACAGCCCCTGATATTGCGGGAAAAAACATAGCGAATCCTACAGCGCTTTTGTTAAGTGGCTTTGCCATGTTGCGGCACCTTGGTTTAATGGAAGTGGCGGCCGTATTAGAAAATGCGTTGTTATATACACTGGAAAGCGGAAAGCATACAGGTGATTTTGGCAGCAAAACAGATCAGCCACTCAGTACCACTGCTTTTGCGCAAGCTATAATTGATAATATTGGAAAAATACCGGAACACCAGCCTAAGCCAATTTTGCCTAATCAGCCTCCAACGCCCACCCACTTTAAACTGGCAGCTAATCCCATGTTAGAGAGTGCCGACCACTTGCAGGTTTCTATTGTGGGAGTAGATATGTTTATTGAAAGTAATCTACAACCCACTGCTGTGGCTGAAAAATGTTTACAGCATACTGGGGAGCTCTTTAAACTGGTCACTATTAGTAATAGGGGTACACAGGTATGGCCCAAAGGCTCTTCTTTTACCAATCTTGTAAACCAGTATGGGTGCAGATTTGAGTGTGTAGGCGATGTGCCGCTAACGCAGGTAGATATTCTGGAATTATATCGACGACTAATGCAGGATTTTAAAATATGTTCAACTGAGTTGTTGAATCAATGGGGCGACAAAAAGGCCTATAGTTTGGCACAAGGCCAGTAACTGTTAACAGTTGGGTAGTTAACCGATAAAATGCTGCCGCCCCCTTTTTTTACGGGTGGGGTGGGGCGGTTCTTAATTTTAATGTAATTTCACACCTCATTTAAAGCGAAAAGGAATTATGGCTGAAGTGATTTTAATGCCCCGCCTGAGTGATACCATGACAGAGGGAGTAATAGCATCCTGGCACAAAAAAATAGGGGAACCCGTAAAAAAAGGCGATTTATTAGCCGAAATTGAAACGGATAAGGCCACCATGGAACTGGAAAGTTATCAGAATGGAACCCTTTTGCATATAGGTACTCCCAATGGGGGAAAGTTACAGGTAAACGATTTGTTGGCTATTATTGGTGAAAAGGGAGAAGATATCACCGCTTTGGTGGCCCATCATTCGGGTGGGGGAACCTTGGTTTCTGCGGAACCGGCTTCCGAAAAAACAGCTGCTGCACCCATAGCTAACCAGGTTTCTGGAGCCGAAGCATTAGATGCTGCTGCCATGGAAGAGGTGGTGTTAATGCCTCGCCTAAGTGATACGATGACGGAAGGCGTAATTGCTGGATGGCATAAGAAAGTAGGAGATACAGTAAAAAAAGGAGATGTATTGGCCGATATTGAAACAGATAAGGCCACCATGGAATTGGAGAGTTATAAAGATGGTATACTATTATACCAGGGAGCTGCTGCGGGTTCTGTTATCAAGGTAAATGATTTGTTGTGTATTATAGGCAAAGAAACCCTGGATGTTGCTGCAATTGTTGCGGCCGTTAAGGGAGGATCTGTAGGCGCAACTGCTACTTCAACTCATGCACCAGCCAATGCATCTGCTCCTGCCAGCTCAGTTTCTACACAGCCCGAAACGAATGCAGATCATGCCGGCAGGATATTTGCCTCACCACTGGCTAAAAAATTAGCAGCTGAAAAAGGAATTGATCTGGCCATAATTAAAGGCTCGGGTGATAATGGACGAATTATTCGGAATGATGTTGAAACTTTCACACCAGCCGCTTTTCCAACAAGCGCTCCGGCACAAGTAATTTCACCTGCTACTCCGGTTGCATCTGTTGTTTCTGGTAAGGAAAGTTTTGAAGAAGTACCTGTTTCCCAGATGCGTAAAGTGATAGCGAAGAGGTTAAGTGAGAGTTTATTTACAGCGCCTCATTTTTATCTTACGATGTCGGTAGATATGGATGCTGCGGTTGCAGCCAGAGCCCGTTTAAATGAACAATCCGGCGTAAAAATAAGCTTCAACGATATGGTTGTTAAAGCCACAGCCTTGGCTTTACAGCAAAATCCGAAAGTAAACAGCAGTTGGTTAGGTGATAGAATACGCTACAATCATCATATCAACATTGGGGTGGCAGTTGCAGTAGAAGATGGTTTACTGGTTCCGGTAGTTCGGTTTGCCAACACAAAAACGCTCACTCAAATTGGTGCTGAGGTAAAATTATTTGCTCAAAAAGCCAAGGATAAAAAATTACAGCCTTCCGACTGGGAAGGAAGTACATTCACCATTTCTAATTTGGGAATGTTTGGCATTGATCAGTTTACAGCGATTATTAACCCACCCGATGCCTGCATATTGGCGGTAGGGGGTATCTCTCAAGTGCCGGTTGTAAAAAATGGTCAGGTAGTTCCCGGTAATGTAATGAAGCTTACCATGAGTTGTGACCATCGGGTGGTGGATGGGGCTACGGGAGCTGCATTCTTACAAACCCTGAAAGGCTTGCTGGAAGAACCTCTTCGAATGCTTTTGTAATATATATTTATCAATTTTATCATTTAATTATCGTCCCCTTAACAAAAGGGGACTTTTTTTTGCGGAAATTGTAGTGATTTCATTTATATGAAGCTACTTGTATGCATGATTTGCGGGCTATTTGCAGTTATTCTTTGCCAGGCACAGAGTATGTTGGCGAATGGGAGTTTTGAAGACAGAAATATTTGTATCGAGTTCCGTTCTGGATGTGCACCCGAGGGCTGGTTTCGATTTCCTTTACAGCGGATGAATTTATCTAACATGAATCGCGCTTTATCAAAGGGGCATTTTTATGAAAGTTTAATTATGGAAAATCGTGATGCTTCTTTTGGCGGAAGAACTTTTTTATATACTCGGTTGATTTGTCCACTTGAGAAAGGGAAAACCTATCGCCTTCGTGTTTCTGTATACACCAATGGGCATCAGTTTGATCATTTAGATGTTGCGTTAAGTAATTACGAACCCTACCGAAATCAGCAATTTTTAACCGGTCACCCCAAAAATTATTCGCTAACATTAACTCGTCCCAGCAAGTATGTAAACGATTGGCGAGAAGCGTCGGTTGTGATTACGGCAACGGGAACAGAGCGTTATTTGCTATTAGGCAATCTTTCCCCCAATAAAATGCCCTTTACCCGAGAATATAATTATGAAGATCCCAGGATCGTGTATGACATCGACAGTGTATCCTTATTACCAGTTGTTGGCAAATGGGAGCCATGCGAAAAAGCAGCAGAAAATATACAGGCGTTATACATCAATAACTATCGTCACACAGAGTTCAACTATTTAGATGATGATTTACCTTTAGTAAAAGATACAACGATTGCTCCAACTATAGCAAAAGCAGACCCTCCAATGCCCAAGGTGGTGCCTCCTCAAAAGGCAGATACCTTGTTAATACCGGATGTATTATTTGAATTTGATAAAGGGGTATTGAATCCCAATTTTTTTCCCCGAATGCAGCAAATTGTAAAAGTAATAGAGCAACGACCGTTTCGGAGATTAGAAATCATCGGACATACGGATAGCTTAGGTTCTTTTGAATATAACCAGCAACTCTCTGAGCAACGTGCTCTGGCAGTAGCCACTTACTTATTAGGCCATTTGCCGCTTACTCCAGAAAAAGTAAAAACTTCGGGAGAGGGTGCTGGACGCCCGGTATCTTCCAATCAAACAGCCGCCGGTCGTCAACAGAACCGGCGGGTTGAAATTATAGTAATCAGATAGCCATACCCAAAAAGGGGTTAATAGTCCAAATCGCACCCAATTGGGGCACCAGGTGGTATTTCTTTATGAATAGGTAAAGGAATGTCTTTGGGTTTTTCAATTCGCTCAATGGCAAAGGAATAGTGTGCAGTTAATCCTGGAGTTGATTTTTTAGCAATTGCCAATTGTTTAATTTGTTGCAGTCGGCTGAAGCAAATGGATTTAACCGCGTACCCTGATAAATCATTTTGATACAAGGCCAGCATCCATGTAAGCATCATTTGTTGGGTTTGCAATTGAATTTCTCTTGCCAGTCCGCTTTTCAAAGAACTTTTCCAAGTACTTTCTATCATCGCATCCAATAGGTCGTCAAAACCTGGAGTTTGGGCCCTAGCTTTTAGTTGCACCATGCGGTTGGCTCTTTCGGGATTGAATAAAAAGGATAGTTCAAAGTCGGTGAGCGCTTCTGCTGCGGATAAAGCATCGAATGCCATACCGGTTCTTTTATTAAAAAGTTCACCTACCGAGTAGTATTGTGGCGGGCGGGGAGGTATTAGGTCTATAACGGTAGAGGGTATGGAAAGTACTTCTGGAGATAAGCATTGGAGGGCTGCTTTTATGGCTTCTTGCTGAACGCTAGCAGATAATATAGCAGGTTTTTCCTGATTATCTCCTTTAACACTGTAAGCATAATTCATACCTCCGATTAACTTACAAACAGCCTCTAGCTGATAGCGATGATAATTATATACGGGAACAAGCACATCTTCGAGTTGAGCCAAGGGGGTGTTGTTTTTTAGAGCATTTTCCGAAAACTGCTTCAGTGCTTTTTTTCTCACTTCTAATACTGATTCTAACTCCTGAGTGGCGCTGGTTCCATTATCCCACAGGTGGGCTTTAGGATGCATTCCTCCGGCAGCGCGGGCATCCGCATCGGCA
>CAIUKP010000274.1 GCA_903899675.1 uncultured Bacteroidota bacterium
AATCTCCGCCAGCCGGAGAAGTGATTTCATTTACGGAAACATCATTGGAAGGACTCACAATTCTTAGCCGATAGTCTTGTGTTTCTCCTTTTCCATAAGTTCCGCAAGCCTGCACATCTGCTGCTGTGGAGGTTTCCTGAACAACAATCCGCATCAAACATATATTTCCAACGGTTAAATTAGCAGGTATTGTTATGTTGGTAGTATACAGTTGGGCGGTGGCAGTAAGTGCACCGCTGGTTGCCATTAATTCTGCACTTTCGAAAGTTCCGTTATTGTTTACGTCCATAAATACCTTCACAATTCTTGCATTCGTGGTGGCATCGGCCGTACTAACTTTTACGGTGATAGGTAAGGTTTGTTGCGATTCTATATTTGCAATAAAGCGAGTATTGTCTGTATATGTTTTTGAGCCCGCGGTATTGCCCACCTGAATGTTGCTGAAGCTAACAGAATCTATTCTAGCACCTCCCCCGCCGGATGTAGAATTACAATAAGCAGTTCCCCCAACACCACTTACCAAAAGCGAATAAGCCTGGGCATTATTCACCAGCGTTCCTTTATGAGAAATTCTTATTTTATAAGATTGACCGGGAATGGTGCTATCTACATTAATTCTCTCTACATTGTCGGTAATATTATCTCCAGGCGTTGCCGCGGAACTAGGAAAATCTACATTTAGGGTCCAAGGAAGGTAGGTGCCAAATCCATTATTTTTTGTAATTCGAATATCCAGATCGTTTATTAGTTTTTTGCTGCGGTTATTCATTACATCTACTTTTTCAATCTTACCGGCAGGATCTGTCCAGCAGATAGTAGCAGAAAGCTGCCCTTTACCAGATGCGATAACATTTGTTTCGTAAAACCCTCCGTTCGCAAGATTATTTTCAAATAGTAAGTGATTGCTGCTGGCTGAATTGTTTTTGGTAATGGCCTCTGTAATAACTGCAGCTCCTTTTTCTACATTTAACAATCCCCATCCAGATTGATAATCCGGACCTGGATAAAATCCGGCTTCATCAGCCGAATGTATAGCCAACCCTCTAAGGGTTGCCGATCGCATAAAATTACCCGGTTTTAATTTATTGTAATATTCCTGCAATAAAAACAACGATCCGGTTGCATTGGGCGATGACATGGAGGTTCCACTGAAATTTGCATAACTGTTATTGCCGGTGGCAATTGGAGAAGTTACCCCCACTCCATCTGCAACAATATCGGGCTTAATTCGTCCGTCGTCTGTGGGTCCCCAGCTGCTGAAAGAACTCATAACAACATCATCCGGTCTGCTGTATCCAGAGGGAATCCCATTAACAGCGCCAATCGTAAGAATATTTTTCGCAGTACTATAGGTAGGTAAAATGTCAAACCCGTCATTATTGCTGATTCCCGCCGGACGATTACCCGCAGAGGCCATAGAACCACTTGTATTGTATCTAAAATAGGGCTGCCCAACAGCAGGTCCATTTTCGTTACGGTTATTACCTGCAGCCTTAACAATCAGATAGTAGGGAGAGAGATAGGAAAGAGAATCCCATGCTTGAGCTGCATCATCGTAGTAACCAAACTTATAATCTTCTACATCACCTGCTTTTCCATAAAATTCCCATCGGCTTTGGGCATCATTATAATTCCATCCTGCAATGGTTCCATATGAATGATTGGAGATAATTAAATTTCCACCCTCCGTAAACATTTCAGAAACATGGCTATTAAAATCATAGGCAATCATTCCTAATGCCCCATACGCCATTCCCTTTGCGAGTGGATTCACGCCGCTCGCAATCATAGTGCCACTTACATGGGTTGCATGATCGTCGGTAGAACTCGGATTATCTTTTTGCGTTATTCTCCCTGTAAGTTCAACGTGAGTACTTAATATTCTTCCCCCATCCCAAATGCCGATTTTATCTTTCAATGCTGCAGAATTGCCCGATAGATTTAACCCAGTGCTACCTCCAGGCCATAATTGATTTGCTCGGGTAGTGGCCGCTGCAATAGTATTGTTATATGTGCCAATATAGATGGGAAGTCCAAACGCATCTACTCCTGTAAGCATAGCCAATTTTCCATCTTTTCCACGCAGGGTTAAGGGCCAACCTTTTTCCTTTGCCTTGGTAAGCGCTTCACTGTGGTTGGCATCATACTGTAACTTATAACCAGCCGCTCCCTGCTTTAATAAACGGGATTCATTATTTAATTGTGCAAAAACGGGGGCACCTAACAGAAACAGTAAACAAACAAATAAAATCCGACGGTTTGTCATGGCAGATGTTTTAACCTTAAAAATACTTTCAGAATGCATAGAAATATCCTCTAAATTAGATACTTTCACTCTTAAAATAGTGGTATGAAAGCAGTTCTTGCCTTTTTTTTTATTATTTCATTAGCTTTTCTCGGTTGTGCCGGAAGTCAAACCGCTCAGCAATCAACAATTGAACAGGGAATTTCGGGTTACATATTACAAGAAAAAGGCAACCGAATGCCTTCTCCTGATAAACCAGCATCTGCCCCGAAAGGCCTGAAAACAATGGTTTTTATCCATCCCGTAACGGAGATAACCCAATTAACAAAGCTTGCAACCCCTGGCTTGTATCAATCAATAAATACACCGGCAGTTGCATCCGCCACTACAGATTCAACTGGATATTTTTCTGTTTCCCTTCCTCCGGGTAGTTATTCCGTTTTTGTTAAGTATGGAGATGGGATTTATGCCAATTGGCTCAACGAAAAAAATCAGGTGTCTCCGGTTGAAGTGCTTGAGCACAAGGTAACCACCGTGAAACTGACCGTTTCAGCCGGCGCCAGTTACTAGGCTTTAACCTATCTTTGCATCCTAATAAAATATGGAGTCCGAAAAGGAAGTGAGCAATATTTCGGTATTGCTGGAAAAATTATATCAATCCCCCCTACTTTTTCAGTTAGGGAGCAGGCTTCGTTTTGCCGATCCGCAAAGAATTTTACTGCAAAATCTCCAGGGTAGTAGCGTAGAATGTATGTTGAGTGCGCTGATGATGCAGCCCTCCTCCCGCGACCTAAACCATCTGCTTATTTTAAATGATGCC
>CAIUKP010000275.1 GCA_903899675.1 uncultured Bacteroidota bacterium
CCCACTCGCTTTCAGGATTTGTCGTTTCATATTCATTTGCCCACCAAAAAAATGGGCAGCTTTTCTATTTTCGGATTCGGCGGTAACAGTGAACAAAAAACAGAAGCATCCGCCGACTCAATTATTTGGACCAATAATCCATCTAACAGAACTGGTAGGTTAGATGCAGCAAAAACAGGGATGATAGGCATCTCTCATAGTATTTCGCTGGGAAAGAAAACCTTTTTAAAAACGATGTATAGTGTAAATGGCTATACCTATCGGGAAGAAAACAATCGGCTGGATAAATTCAATGGGCCATTAATATATACCCGAAACAATGCTTTTACGGAAAGCAATGGCATCTGGTCGCTGGTGCTCACGCACAAATTCAACAGCAGGCATTTGTTGAAACTAGGGGCGTATACGAGTGCGAAAACTTTTGATTTAAGCCAGCGCGAAACAGTAAGTAATGTGTTGCAAGACAAAGTAAAATCTTCCGGAGATACCAGACTTACCAATTATTTTGCTCAGTGGAAATGGAGCCCTTCTAATCGATTAAGCTTCTTGGCAGGCATCCATGCGCAACAGTTTGCTTTGAATACAACATCGGTGGTTGAGCCTCGGTTGGGTATCAAATGGGTTACTGGCAACAATCAGTTTCTTTCTGCTGGTGTGGGGTTTCATTCGCAAATTCAGCCCCTGGGTAATTATTTTGCCCGTATAAAAATTGGAGCCGATTCTTTGCAGCCCAATAGGGACCTGGAATTTAGCCGGGCAGCCCATTATGTACTGGGCTACTCCATAGCACCGGCACCCAACTGGAATGTGAAAGCAGAAGTGTATTATCAATGGTTGTTTTCTATTCCGGTTTCGGCATTGGCAAAAAACAGTTTTAGTTTGCTCAATCAAGATGATGACTATGCAATTGCGGCGTTGAACAACCAGGGCAGTGGAAAAAATTATGGCCTTGAAATTACCCTCGAGCGGTATTTGACAGATCAGTTTTATCTGCTTAGCTCACTCAGTTTATATGAGTCGGTGTATTTGCCTTCTGATAAAATCTGGCGCAGCACCCGCTTCAACTCGAACAGTACATTTACTTTTTTAATGGGGAAGGAATGGAACCTGAAAGGGAAAAGAACTTCTACTTTTAGTGTAGACTGTAAATTAATTTTTGCCGGCGGGGTTCGGGTAACCCCTATTGATCTTGCGAAATCAATTGTACAAAAAACAACGGTGCTGGATAATACCCGTATTTACGAAGATAAACTAAACAATATCTGGCGGGTAGATTTACAAACCGAATGGAAAGTGCAGTATGGAAAGAAAACGGGCAGTTTGATTGCCGGCGTTCAAAATCTCTTCAACCGGAAAAATCCGGTTAGTCAAAGCTATGATCCTGTTACCAAGCAAATAAAGTACAATTATCTGTTGGGATTGATTCCGGTGGTTGGGTATAAGGTGGATTTTTAAATAGAAGTTAAATTCATTGGATTTTTGTAAAACTTATGTGTTGCTTAAATGCTATATTTATGACAGAGGCACTAGTATTAATAAATGCAGTATTACTAAAATTTAGTTATTATTGAATTTTTTTTAGAGTCATATAATTGGTTACCATAAACACAAAAATTATGCGATCAATATTTTTATTTGCAGGAGTTATATTTTCTAATATCCTTTTCTCCCAAATTACTGAGGGCTGGTTT
This sequence comes from uncultured Bacteroidota bacterium, assembly GCA_903899675.1. Classification (GTDB taxonomy): domain Bacteria; phylum Bacteroidota; class Bacteroidia; order Chitinophagales; family Chitinophagaceae; genus Sediminibacterium. Next base: position 1,692 of record CAIUKP010000275.1, read on the forward strand.
TATGCTTTTAAAGAAGACGGGAGTTCCACAAAAGACCTTGAGACTGCCAGCTACTTTATGCATAAAATTAAGGATGACGATACGACCTACATTTGCAGATTTTTTCAAAAAAATGGACCCATGATTAGATGGGAAACCTATTATGATAAGAACCTAGATATTCCCAATGGGCGATTTGCATGGTATAATAATTCAGGGGGCTTAGATAGTACAGGCAGCACATATCGAGGCAAAAAGGATGGTGCCTGGGAATATTTCATTGGCGATACTTCTCAATTAAGTTTATCTGAACATTATTACAGAGGAAAATTTCTAAAAAGAGAGAATTTTATTGAGAATATAGTTCAATATGCTGACGGAATAACTGAGACCGAAATGAAAACAGATTCTACTAATATTATAATACCAGCATCTTATAAAGGAGGACTAAGGGCATGGCAAAATTATCTTACTTCAGAAGTCAAAATCCCCGATCGATTTGTACGAGGATCAACTTCTGGAAATTTTGCTAAAGTTGTAGTTAATTTTATGATAAATAAGGAGGGAAGGGTTTCAGATATATTTATAAAAAAATCAACAGAGTGGTCGGTTGATACAGAAGCTATCCGGGTAATTAAGAAAAGTATCGACTGGAAACCTGCTTACCAATATGGGAAACCGATTATTTATTGGAAGCAACAATCTATTTCATTTGGAACCAATTAGCGGGCAGCATCCAATTATTGAATGTTCTCAGAATATGCCCCAATCGAGCTTAGGGACTGTGCGGGATCGATTAAGACTTTTTCCCATTAAAATAAAAGTACTCCCATTCCCCGACATTGTGGAAAATCAGCAACCTGATTTTGTATCAAAATTAAGCCAATAAAAACGACGTAACACAGCATTTAAACTCCTTCTGCAGCATTAATTTGAAACCCTTTTATTTTTTCATGTTTTTCTTTCCCCAATCTGACATAACTGCAATAATTGGCAAAATCGATTTACCGGTATCCGTAAGCTGATAAATAACACGAGGAGGTATTTCAGCGTATACAATCCTTTTAATTATATGGTCAGCTTCCAGCTCTCGAAGCTGATTCACCAACATTTGTTTCGAAATAGCCGGGACAGCTTTTTGTAACAAACTAAATCTGTTTATGTCGCGGTTAATGTGGTAGATAACCAGCGGCTTCCATTTGCCCCCTATTAAATTTAAGCAAAAGGTAACCGGACAATTCAGGGGGTTGTAATCTTTGTTTTTTCTTTTGACTTCCATTGGTCTAAAATAATGTACTATATACAATAAAAACGACTAAATAGTATTGAAAGACTAAGATAGTAGTATTGCACCATAAAAAAACAAACTTATTTTATGTCTAAAGAAAAACAATTAGTTGCCCGATTTTACAATGAATGTTTGAATGTAAACAGTGGGGCAGAACCTGTTATCGTGTTAGAAGAGCTATTAGCAGAAACATTTTTATCGAAAAATGCCGCGGAATTAAAAACCAAGGCTCAATTAACTGCACAAATTGGTTTCTTCTGGAAGTTAATGCCAGATTTGTCTTGGAAAATCAAGGAAATGATACAGGAGGATAACATTGTGGTGGTAAGAAGTGAACTATCTGGGTCACCTATTGGTCATTTTATGGGGATGGAATTAAATGGATCCAAAACATTTACCACAATGGCAATCGATATTCATACGGTAGAAAATGGCAAAATTGATTCAGTGTATCATCTAGAAGAATGGTTAACTGCTATTGCTCAGTTAAAAGCTTAACCCGATTAAAATAAATCATTGTAAATAGCTGTTTTTAATACCATCACATTCACATAATAGATCTTGCATAACTCCCATTGCTTAACTCGATTTCATCTGCCCCGGAAAAAGCGGCGCCACTTTGCGGTTGAACAGGTTAAAAATTAGTAGCAAACCCAATCCAAACAATACAGATCCAACAATGAGTAAGTTATTGGTGATGCCGGGAACTGAGAAAGATAATTTAATCAGGATAGTAGAAATTACAAATCCCGAATTGCGCATGATTGACTGAAACTGATCTGAATAGAAAAGAGAGGTAAGCAATAGTAACACATCAACAACTATCAGCACAGTAAAAAACTCATCAAAAAATATCTGGTTGAGGTTTTCGCTCAAATGCATGCCCGTTTGAAAATGTCCTAACGCAGAGCCGGTCCAGGTATAGAATGAATAACAAGCAAGTATCAGCAATACTGGCACCAATAACAGGGCAAGGGTATTTTTGAGGAATAAAAAAGTCGAGTCCTTAATTTCTGGCTGATCGGCTGGCTCTTGTCCAGGATTTTCTTTTCGAAGTACTTGAATGTAAAACAAACAAATCAGAAAAAATAGAATCAAAGATGTGATGGCGTCATAAGTAAACCGTAAATCGTTTTCGTTCTGAAACCAATTGGGGATAAGCTGAAGGTTTCCGATATCTTTAAATATTCTCCGAATTATGATTAACGTAATGATTTCGTATTGCTTACCAATATAAAAGGAGGTTGATTTGGGCAGATAATAAATCAGCAGATATACCTCATAAACCAGAATAAATGAGAAGGGGGTATAAATCGCTGAGATAGGACTTTGCAGCAGTCCGTAGGAAGCGGGCAAAATACCTCTTCCTGCCAAAAAGATCAAAGCTAGGTGAATCAAATAACTGAGGATAGCAATTGTTAGCACTATTCGTTCAATCCGAAATCTGGCTTGGGGAGAAAGCAATTGGTCAATGCCTCTTTCCACCAGTTTTCTGCTGTTGGTTTTGGTTGCGCGAAGTGCCATAATGGGGGGATGTTTGTTAGGTAATATACCCAAAAACAATGACTTTTCTAAACGAAAAATTATTGTAACGATATTCGGATTCAGCTAACCTCCTATTCTCAATTGAAAATCAGCCGAATACATATCAGGTTATGGGAGGGAACTAAGGTAATGATGGGATGTAATGTAGTTTTCTATGTTAGCCGGAGTGCTTAGCGGGTTAGCTGATAGCTTTTTCCTGCCGCAATCATCCAAAATGGCCGATATACCCGCCCCCATTCTTTTTGCTGTTTTGCCCAATCGGTTGGATCGTATACTAACATATAGGATTTGCCAATAACGGTAATACTGTCTTGCCGAACAATGGCAGCGGTAGATTCATCCAATGCCATTCCGAATACACCGGGCAGTCTTTCTAATACGGGCACTAGGTCGAACTGGCGGTTTCTTACCAGCACATGCTGGTCGATGGCGGTGGATTGCATCAATGAAAATCCTTCGGCAAATTGGGTGGGGATATGGGGTGTTTTTCGATGGTCGCCACCGATTAAAACCGAACCCATAATAGTTGCACCTGCCGAAGTTCCCATAATTACCCCTCCCCGGTTTAGCAGGGCAATCAAGGCTCGGTGAACAGCCGTTCCACCATAAGCTTCTGCTAGCTTTTCCTGATCACCTCCGCCCAAAAAAACCCCCTTGGCGCGGTCAATCATGGCAGCAAGCTCGGGACCTTCGGCTTTTTTTCGGTCGCGGGTATGCAGGGTTTCCAGTTGGGTAAATCCCTGTTGAATAAATTTATCTAGGTGCTTACCCTGCTGTATCCATTCCTCATCACCCGTTGCGGTAGGAATGTAAACAATGGGTTGGTTTTTGCCTCCGATAAGTTTTGCAAATGCCTGAAACATGGTATCCGGAATAGTACCGCCACCAATTATAATTAGCGTTCCTGAATGCGGGAAAATATTTTTTTGTGAAAAGGAGGTAAGGGCAACCAAACATCCCAGAAATAAAAGCCGGATTCTCATACCATTTAATTTAGTTTTTCAAAATTAAGCTTGATTCTAAGTTACAGCATTTAGGTAAGCGATATTCCGTTATCCATGCAATTGCTTCAGAAAGTCTTCAGCCTTGTTCAAATGATTCAACCGCCAGGCATCATCCCGCTTATCCCAGGTTGTAATGAGCATTGCCCAGCGGGGATTTTTAGCGAATATGGTCCGGTTCTTGGTTAGAAACCGCCAGAATAAACCATCCCATATTGCTTGCCATTCTCCCTTGGGAAAATCACCCATTTTCATCAGATAATTCGAGCCTGCGATATAGGGCTTGCTGGTAATCATGCCCCCATCACTGTATTGCGACATGCCATATACATTCGGCACCATTACCCAATCGTATGCGTCTATATACATCTCCATAAACCATTGGTACACATGGTCGGGATGAATTTCGCAGAGTAACATGCAATTACCCAAAACCATTAGTCGCTCGATGTGATGATTATATCCTGAGTGTAATAATTTTTTAATGGTGCTGTCTATCGGCGGAAGTCCGGTAGTACCCATATAAAAGGCCTTGGGTATTGGATGGGTAAAGCCCCAGAAATTTTTGGTACGTTGAACACTTCCGATTTTCTGATAAGTGAGTTGCACAAATTCTCTCCATCCCAGCAATTGGCGCACAATGCCCTCTACACTATTTAACGGTACTTGATTTTCTTCGGCACCAGTTATCAATTGATTGATTACCTCTAAAGGATTAAGAAGCCCTATATTCAATAGCGGACTTAGCACACTATGAAACAGCGTATTTTCTTTCATCTGCATCGCATCTTCGTAAACGCCGAAATTCGACAGTTTATCTTTGATAAACGCTTCCAGCGCCTGCTCTGCGGCAGCATGGGTGCAGGGATAGTATTGTGGCGTACCATTTGCTTCAAATGGCGCCGAGGCAGATCCATAATTGTTTGCGAAGTGTTGCTCTGTATAGGAAACGGCTTCCTGGATATAGGTATTATCTCCCCCAAAATGCATGGGTGGAATAACCGTTTTCGTAGGAATTTTTTTGCGATTCTCGGTGTCGTAAGTCCACTGTCCTCCCTGCGGTTCACCGGATAGGGTAAGGAGGATATTTCTTTCTTTTCGTTGTTGGGTATAAAATCCCGTTTGATAAAAGGGGCGCCGGGTACCTAGTTTTTCAATATCTCCGGGAAGGTTGTTGATAAAATTAGGACTGGGCAGATAGGTGAATCCGATACCTGATTTGTTGCATGCCTTTTCCAGTTGTTTTTGCAGCCAGTTATCATTGGGGAAGTAGAGGTGTATATGGGTGGTTTGTTTTGCAGCGAGCAGCTTTATCAATTCCTGCATACTGCTGGCGGGTTGGTGGTGTTCTACATAGGTAATGGAAAATCCTTGGGAAAATAAATGCTGCTCGTAATATTTCATAGACGAGCGCTACAGGATAATTTTCTGCTTGTGAAAGCGGTATTGTGTAAAGAATAGCTCCTGTTCAATTAGGTAAACGGGTGTGTAGGGTTTAACCGGTAGAAGGTTTTTGAATAGTTGGTGGGGGAAAAGGAGAAAAACTTCCATAAGAGCAGTAACAAATCAAACGGGCGGTGGTTCGGAAGAAGGCGGAAAGAGATAAAATAGTAGAATCGGGACTATTTTTTATTGTTATAAATAGGCGGTTCTTGACCTTCATATGCTTAAAATATTCATAAACCGCAACAATTGCTCATGGGAAGGTTTTCGATAAAAAATACCTTGCGCGGCCCCGCTGCGTATTCCACGTACAAACAGATAAAATACACCCCCCACATGCCGATCATACTCGAAATCCGAAATCCGGCCTTTTAAATATTTATAGAGCGCTACGAGGTAGATATAATACTGAAGGTGATAGTTATTTGCATCCATTGCTTCCTGCAGGGCGGGTTCGTTGTAACTTGCTGACTCATACCCTAGGTGATTTGATTTCCAGTCGATCAGATAAAACTGTTCTCCATGGTTACCTATAAAATCAATTTTTCCATTCATTAATCCCTGCCAAGATTTTCCCTTTTGCAAATGAAAGGGCGTATCGGGGGTTGATAATTCCATCAGTTGGCGCGTTTGAAATTCATGCACCGGGAAGTTGAATTCCAGTTCAGCCATTTGATGGTTGCGACTGATTTGCGGTAATGTAAATGTATGATGGCCTGCTGTAAGCGCTAGCGCGCAAAGTTGTTCTATCAGCTGGTATAAACCTTCGCCATGCGTTTCTTCTAGTCCGGGCGACATCCGCTGAAGCGCTTTGTTGATGGTGAACGACCAGCTAGCCGGTTGGGTAAAGTCAATATGCTCCAACAGATAATGAATCAAATTGCCGGTGAAAGCCCCTTTGCGTAACTGGTAGAAAATAAACTGGTCGTACGCGTTTTTGCTGGCAGCAGATTCGCCATCGGCTGAAATTGGCCGAGCGCCGTGTTCGGGATTCAAATAGCTGTAACTCAGTTTTTCCCAATTTGTATTCTTTAAGCGAAAGTTGGTGGCCTGCTCAAATCTTGCCTGTTGTCGGGCCGTAGCTTGGTAACAAAAATTGTCGGGAATTTGTGGCAATGCGGTTACCTCTTGAATGAATGGGGAAGGATTATTGCTAATTGCCGAGAGGAATTCGGCTAAGGTTCCATTACAGGTATCTGGTTTGTTGGTAAACAAGTAACATTTGTACCGAGCCCTTGTGAGAGAAACATACACCAGTCTTCGATTTTCCTGCTCCTGCTGTGTTTCTACCCATTGCCGTTGGTTATCGGAAAAAGAAGCCGTGCTTCCGTAAAAAAAATCTCCATTGGTATCCCGGAAAGCCGTCATTTTATCGGATTTCAAATCGGATGATATCTCTAGAAAAGGCGCCATCACTATATTATATTCCAGTCCCTTGCTTTTATGAATGGTGATAATCTGAATGGCATCCGCATCGCTTTCAATCCTTTGTAAATATTCATCCCCATTAATGTGATCCCCTTCGGTGGCTTTTTGAAGCCAGCTGATGAGTTCTGCCGGGCGATATTGTAAACGGGTTTCGGTTTGGTGTAATATTTCTGCCAGTTGAATATAATTCGACAATAACCTTTCGCCACTTTCTACACTGGGTTGCAGCAGCCGATTGGTTAACTGAAAGCAGGCAAACACCGACTGCAGCGTAACATACACGCCTTTTGCTTTCCAGCCGGTATTCCAATCGCGAAATCTTTCTACCAGCGCTTCTTCATCCAGTTCATTGAGTTGCGATATCGAATAGCCCGTTATGTTTGATAACAAAGCACGATTGATATTGCTGAGGGTAACACTTTCAATTGCTATTAGCCAATTTAGTAAAACGAGGGCTTCTGGCCTGTTCAGCACTTTTTCACTCTCCCGGTTGATGCTTGGGATGTTAAAACGATTGAGTGCATCTTTTATGTCGGCTGCCTGAAATTTATTGCGAACTAAAATAGCGATATCCGCAGGAGTAATTTTTCGGGGTTGATTTTTTTTGTTGATTTGATAGCCTGGGTTACTCAATAAGTCTGCCACTTGTTTGGCTACTCTGGCGTACATATTACCAGCCTCCCGGTGAATAGCAATAGGGGTTACGGCTTCACCGTTCAATTCGAGCTGGCCCTTATCATTTGGGTAGGGTGAGCATACAGGCAAATAAGAAAATGCATCCGGTGAACCCTGAAAATAAAAAGTATCGAAGCTCGCTTCCGGCAAAAAAAAGTGATTGAATGCCTCAATCAACGAAGTGGAGGAACGATAGTTTACCGACATATTAAATTGGTTGTCGGCCTCTTTTACGGCTTTGAAGTAGGTAAACAAATCAGCTTTTCTCCATGCATAGATAGATTGTTTGGGGTCGCCAATCATAAATACAACCGTTTCTGACGGGGGACCAAACACTCGGTGAAAAATTTCATATTGCTTCCGATCGGTATCCTGAAACTCATCTATAAAAACTGCTTTGTATTTGTTACGCAGTGTGTTAACTAGTTCATCCGATGGCGTTAAGCAAATCGCTCGGTGAAGGTGATTAATCATATCATCAAAACTAAGTACCGATTGTCTCGATTTCAATTCTTCCAAATCGCGGGTAATCAAAATAGTCAATTGGGCAAAAATGACGTAGGTAGTTTGTTGCTGTATTCTGGTAACAAGCTCTTTTTTTTGTCTCCATTCATCTAATCCACGCAAAATGTTGGGGAAAACAACTGATATATATTTGCTCTCCTTTCTTTCTTCAATTTCCAAAATAATATCATTCGGGTCATCTATTTCAGTAAAATATCTTTTAGCGGTAGCATTTTGTTGTATAGCGATTCTATAAGCAGGCTCATTATTGGCAAACTCATCACATAAACTATCCCAACAAGTATCTCTTTCTCTTTCAGCCACCTGAATAGTCGCTAGCAATTCTTGCTGATGAGCCGAATCGAGCAAAGGTGTTCTAGGTGTAATGGGCAGATTAAATTGTTTTCCACTGAGGGCTTGTTTTAACATATCCTCTAAAACATCTATTTTCAGATGAGGATTGATTTGCTTCAGTAAATCGTTGCCAAGTGGGGCAATATATCTTCGCCAATAATCATGGATGCAGTTGGCACTCATTTCATCCTGCTCCTCTGTTGAGAGGGCTTCTGCTCCAAAAACCTGTTTTGTTTCAAATGCAAACTCCTGCAAGGTTTTCTGGCAAAATCCATGTATCGTTAATATAGAAGTCTCGTCCATCAACGCCAGCGCATCTTTTAGTAATTGTAGGGAGGCAGGCCCCCCCTGTTGGTTGATGGAATCTGCCACAATATCTCGAATAGTTTCGTCTTCAACGGGAATCTCCTGCGCAGATTGATAGGCAAGTGCAATGAATTCGCGAATACGGGTTTCTAACTCGGCTACGGCCGCTTTGGTAAAAGTTACCATCAGGATTTCCTGAACGGGCACCTTTTTTTCTAGAATCAGCCTAAGCACAAGTATAGCAATCGAATAGGTTTTACCAGTTCCTGCACCGGCTTCAATCACATTGCTTTTTTCAAGCGCCACTTCAGTTACTACTAATGTTTCCATATATCGGCTGCTAAGGTTGTTTAGGTAAAAAATTTAGCGTTGATGCGTTTCAAAAAGGGATATACAAAGTCTACATGCTCCTTAACCTCATCAAAATATTCCTCGGAAAAATATCCCGCTTGTTTTGCGAGGGATTTATATTTATCACGGCTTTCCTTTACTTCATCGGCCAGCTGAATCACGTAATCGTCTACGCCATTTTTGAAATAGAGCATTACATTCGATTTTTTCCATTCGGGGAAAAACAAGAAGGGCCGTTCTGGCAAATGCAAGAACTTATCGAGAAAAAATAACAGAAAAGCGCTGGCATCCGCTACTGAAAGTTCGTTGGCTTCACAGGTTACCCACTCTCCTTTTTGCTTAAAAAAATGAAAAGCGATTGGCAGGTCTTGTGCCCGCAAGC
>CAIUKP010000276.1 GCA_903899675.1 uncultured Bacteroidota bacterium
ATAACAAGTTTAATATTAAGGCAATATTAGCCACCCATCCTGCTGTGTTGAAATACAGCAACATGAGCGCGAAAATTACCAGAAAAGCAATCAAAAAGGATAGTCCGCCTCCAATGATGGTTTCTCTACCTAGGGTAGGGCCTACCTGCTGTTCCTGAACTATTTTAGCAGGCGCAGGTAACTTACCGCTTTCGAGTATTTCAGAAAGGTCTTTGGCTTCTTTCAAGGTATAATTACCCGTTATTTGAGAACTTCCAGTAGTGATGGGGTCATTTACATTGGGAGCTGAATACACAAAATTGTCTAGAACAATGGCAATCGGTTTGCCCACATTTCGGGTGGTCATTTTAGACCAGATATTGGTGCCAATCTTATCCATCGTCATTTTGATGGCGATTTTGCCCTTATCATCATAATCCTGCGATGCATTGCTGATATGGTCACCTTCTAGTTCGGCCTGTCCGTTCTCAAGTGTTTTGATGGCATACAGGGTAAGAATGTCGGCAGCTTTAGGGTCGGTGGACTGTAATTCCATTTTTCCGTATAGGAATACCAGATTGGAAGGGAATTTAGATTTAATCACATCCAGCCCTAAAAAGTCGTTTAAACTGGCGGTGTCTTTTGAAGCGATATAACCGATGGCAGAAGGAAATACAGGTTTCCCGTTGCTACCCTGGAAAGCCTGGGCCACCTGTAATAGTCTGAATATGGGATTGGTAATCTTTGCAGTATCTTTTTTACCGGCTGTATTAGCTGCAATATTAGAAATGGCCGAAATAGTGGCCGTTTTATTGGTATCCTTAGCAGCGGCAACCGTTTTGGCAGTATCATTTTTATTAATTGCCAGGGTGGTGTCTGTTTTTCCGGCGCCATTCACATAAGCTTCTGCGGCCTTATCGGCTGCCACCAAAGCATTTTGAATATCCCGGCTTTCGAGGGTATAAGTTTCAAAAAACTGCAGGTTAGCGGTACTCTGTAAATAAGAGCGTACTCTTTCTTTATCGTTCACACCTGCCAACTCGATATTGATAATTCCTTTTGCTGGATCCGGATTGATATTAGGAGAAGCAACGCCGAATCGGTCGATACGGGTGCGCAAAATGCGATAGGTATTGTTGAATGCAGAAGTAGCCTGTTCTTTCAAATAGGCGGTAACGGCTGCATCGGTGGCATCGAATTTTACTTTGCCATTACTTCTGGCGGCAAAATAGGGAGCCAGTTTTCCTGCGGGACTTATTTTCTTGAATTCTTCCTGAAATAAAGTGATCAAGTCTGCACCACCATTGGCTTTGCGAACTACGGCTTCTTGTAAAGCCTTATTGAAAATCGGATCTTTTGTAAAGTTGGCGAGCGATTTCAGTAAACCATCTAAACCTACTTCCATGGTTACACTCATCCCCCCTTGTAAATCCAATCCCAACATCAATTCCTTTTCTTTGGCACTGCGGTAGGTGGTAAGCCCAAAAGCCAGTTTGGTGTCTTTGGTACTGTCTAGCAATCTGCGTAAACGCTCTTTTTTCAGCTCTGCTAAACTATCGGTATACTGTGCCTGCAGCTCTTTATCATTTGGATAAGCCACGGAGGCTACCGGAAATTGCTTTAACCAAGCGGTTGCTTTTTTATCCATGGCACTTTCATGGTTCTTTACAAACCAGGTAAATGACAATTGATACACACAAATAATAATCAGCACAATGGCAAAAATCTTCACTAAACCTTTCAGTTGCATACGATAACGGTTTTCAAATTTAGAGCCGCAAAGATAGGGGAATGAAACCTAAAATGGCCAATCTTCCCGCCTGCGCCTGTCGTTTATTTACAGTTGGCTTATCCCGGATGCCTTCACGGCCGGGGGAAAGGGTAAAACCCTTTGTAGGGCATTATTTTACGTCTACCAGACTAACCTCAAAAAAGAGGGGGCTATTACCTGGAATAATCGGGGGAGCGCCGGTACAACTATATCCCAGGGCTGAAGGGATTATCAACTTGATTTTTCCACCCTTTTTAATTAGGGGGATCCCTATTTTCCAGCCATCTATCAGCTGAGATAAGCTGCTGGTAAAGGGGGTTACGGACGAGTCGAAAGTGCTTCCGTTCAGCAATTTCCCTACATATTGAACTGTTACTGTTGAGGTAGTATTGGGGGCAACTGTTCCCGTTCCAGCATCCATAATTTGGTAAAGTAGGCCACTGGTATGCTCTTGATAGGTGATATTTTTAGCATTACAATAGGTAACCATGGCCGGTTTTTCACTTTCCACCGAGGCAGGCTGGCATCCACTGGGTTCAGTTTTTCCGCAGCCATAGTTCAAGATCAGCAAAAGGGGTAATACAAGATACGATAATTTCATGCAGAGTTATTTAGGGGGTAAGACTACTTTCAGGTTGATTGGGCTGCATAAGAGGGGAGGATTTTCGCTTTTTTTTTGCCAGCAGTTCCCGGTAATACTGCTCATTTTTCTCCCATCGGAACGAG
>CAIUKP010000277.1 GCA_903899675.1 uncultured Bacteroidota bacterium
AGTTAGGCAGAAGAAACGTTGTTATGATGCACATGAGTTATTTACCGAACAGAAAGAAGTGATCAGCCGACCCAGGGTTCACCGAATTTGGAAGCTGTTAGAAAGTTGGTTAGTACCCCGGTTTAAAAAAGGGTACACCGTAAATCAATCCCTAGCAACTCAATTAGCCAACCGCTATGGGGTTCAATACGAAGTAATTAGAAACATACCTCATTACAAAGATCTCCCTGATGGATTGGAAAAAGATACCCCCCGATGGATCATTTACCAAGGGGCAGTAAATGAGGGTAGGTGCTTTGAACAACTAATCCCAGCCATGCAACAGGTAAATGCTCCGCTGCGCATATACGGAACTGGCAACTTCTTTTCACGGGTGCAGGAATTGATTCAAATAAACGGTGTAAGCAACCGCATCCATTGTGAGGGCTTACTGGTTCCGGAACAATTATGGAAACGCACTCCGCAGGCTTCAATAGGCATTACCCTTTTTGAAAATCGGGGATTAAACCAATACTTATCACTTGCCAACCGATTCTTCGATTACATCATGGCAGGTGTGCCGCAAATTTGTCCAAATTTTCCAGAATACGAGGCTATTTTGGCAAATTATCCGGTTGGTTTAGCGGTAGATACCAGTGATCCCGATGCAATTGCAGCAGCACTGAACAAATTACTCAACGATTCTGTTGTATTTGGAAATTGTGTACAGGCCTGCCTCCAAGCGCGGAAAGTTTTTACCTGGGAAGCGGAGCAGATAAAATTACTGGCATTTTACGCTAATTGCTGATTATTGAATAATAAACTCCATATCCTCTGTTTCACAGTACCCTACCCGGTAAATTATGGAGGTGTGTTCGACCTGTTTTACATGCTTCCCGCCTTGCAACAAGCTGGCATTTTTATTCACCTGCATTGTTTTGATTATGGCAGAGGCAAACAGGATGAATTATTACAATATTGTGAGGCGGTTGATTATTACCCCAGAAACCGTGGTCACAAAGGAATCAGTTCTAGTTTACCCTATATAGTTGCCAGCCGCAATAATAACGAGTTACTCAATAAACTTTTAGAGGATGATGCCCCTATTTTGATGCATGGGATCCATTGTACATTCCTGTTGAATGACGAAAGATTTCGCCACAGAAAATGCTGGGTTAGACTCCACAACACAGAATATATTTATTATCACCACCTGGCCAAGCATACTCGCTCGTGGATGAAAAAAATATACTACGAAATAGAAAGCCGGTTATTGAAAAATTATGAAAAGCGCATTGCCAATAGAGCCGGATTTTTGGCGGTAAGTGAAAAAGAAGTATCGATTTATCAACAGCAGTTTTTATGTAAGCAAATTCAATACCTCCCTGTGTTTTTACCAGATTGGTCGGTTACCGGAGCAGCAGGAATGGGTAATTATTGTTTTTACCATGGTGATTTACAAGTTCCTTCGAATGAAAAAGCAGCCATCTACCTACTCACTAAGGTATTTAACCGAGTAAAAATTCCGCTGGTAATTGCTGGCAGAAATCCTTCTGAACACCTCATAGCACTTGCACACAGGCAATCTCATACTTGTTTAGTGGCCAACCCATCGGATTTGGAAATGGAAGATATGATTGCCCGTGCCCATGTTCATATCCTTCCGTCGTTTAATCCAACCGGTATCCAGCTCAAGTGGTTGCATGCCCTTTATCATGGCCGACATATAATTGTTCAATCGCAATTAGTAGATAACCACCCTTTGGCAACAGCCTGCTATTCGGCAGCAAATACAGAAGCTATGGCGAGTTTAATCACCCAACTTTACCACCAACCTTTTTCAGAAGAAGATCGGGCAGGAAGAGAGCAACTATTGAAAGGACTATTCAATACATCCAAACAGGCCGCGCAATTAATAGCGGCTATTTTTGCTTAGCCCTTATCAGGAAACAGCGTTAATACTATCCAACACCCGGCTATTTTCTGTTTTCAGCATACGGGAGGGATATCGGTTGATTACAATAAAATCATGCGTTGCCATTAATACAGAAGTACCGTAATCCTTAGAAATCTGAATCAGCAGTTGCATAATTTCATCACTGGTTTCTGGATCGAGGTTACCGGTTGGCTCATCGGCCAGAATTAATTTAGGTGAATTCAGTAGGGCACGTGCAATATCTACCCGCTGCTGTTCGCCACCACTCATTTCGAAGGGCATTTTGTAGCCTTTATTTTTCAGGCCCACTTTATCCAATACATCATTAATTTTTTCTTCAATCAGGTGTTCATCTTTCCATCCGGTTGCTTTTAAAACAAATCGAAGGTTATCATGCACATTCCGATCGGTAAGTAACTGAAAATCCTGAAAAACCACTCCCAGGTTTCTACGCAAGAAGGGTACTTTTTTCCAATCCATTTCTGTTAAATCAAAGCCCACTACAGATGCCTTTCCTTCCCGCAGGGTTAATTCGCCATATAAGGTTTTTAAAAGACTACTTTTTCCGGTTCCGGTTTTCCCTACCAGGTAAACAAATTCGCCTCTGCCAATCGTAAAATTTACATCGCGAAGAATCAGGGCATCTCCCTGATAAATATTAGCACCTTCAATAGAAACTATCATTTCAGACATAGTACAAATTTTTTCAGCTTTTCAAAAATAGGGGCTGTTATCGGAACAGGATGTTAATATTCAAACAAAATCGGTTGATCTTTTACTAGCAGGGTGAGCTTCTTTTGCGAACAAGCTTCAACCCTACCAATGATGCGCGCTTCTACTCCCATTGCGTTTGCTAACTCCATAACAGCATTAGATGCAGCTTCGGTAGTGAAAATTTCCATCCGATGGCCCATATTAAACACTTGATACATTTCGCGATTATCTGCCCCTGAATTTTGCTGAATCAGCTCAAAAACAGGTGGTGCGGGAAACAAGTTGTCTTTTATAATATGCATGTTTCCGGGCAAGTACTTCATGCATTTGGTTTGTCCGCCGCCGCTGCAGTGAATTAATCCTTTTACCACTTCCGGCATAGATTCCAATAAATGCTTAATTACCGGGGCATAGGTTCGGGTAGGAGATAATAACAATTTTCCAATGGATTGCGTAAAGCCATCTGCTGTAAACGCATCCGTTAACCGATGATGACCTAGATACACCACTTCCTGATCTAGTTTGGGTTCGAAGCTTTCGGGAAAGTTTTCGGCATAATATTTACTCAGCACATCATGGCGGGCACTGGTTAAGCCATTGCTTCCCAATCCGCTGTTGTATTCCTTTTCGTACTTACAAACTCCGGAAGAAGACAATCCAACAATAACCTGACCGGGAGCAATTTGCTCGTTGGTTATTAATTTTTGCTTTGGCCAGCGCGCCATCATAGTGCCATTTACAGCAATGGTTCTTACCACATCTCCCACATCGGCCGTTTCGCCACCTAGGTAATGAATATTAACTCCGTATTCTTTCAGCAGATTAAAATATTCCTGTGTTCCCTGAATGATAGCTTCGAGTATATCGCCTCCGATTACAGATTTATTGCGATCGATAGTAGAAGAGAATAACAACTGATCGGTTACACCTACACATAGTAAGTCATCCAGATTCATAGCCACTGCATCCCTTGCAATTCCTTTCCAAATGGATACATCGCCCGTTTCCTTCCAATACAAATAAGCAAGGATACTTTTTGTGCCTGCCCCATCGGCGTGCATAATATTGATGAAATCCGCATCGCCCCCAATCAAATCTGGGTACATCTTACAAAACGCAAAGGGGTATAATCCCTGATCGAGATTTTTGATGGCCTGATGCACCTCTTCTTTTTGTGCAGAAACTCCTCTGCTGGCGTAGATACTCATGTTGCGATAGCTGAATAGTTGCAAAGATAATTAATATCAGGGATACTCTCTTGTTAGCCAAAAGCCGATCATGAATCACTCATTTGCCCAATAAACCATCGGGTATTCAGGAAAGCTGCTTATTTTTGACGCCGTATGCAGATACATACTATTGGCCATCAACCCCTACCCTCCTTTAAGCAGGCGGTAGTTACCATTGGGAGTTTTGATGGGGTACATAATGGTCACCGTCAAATACTTGCCCAGATGCGGGAAGTAGCCAGTTCAATTGGTGGAGAAACCGTAATCATCACTTTCTACCCCCATCCCCGCAAAGTAATTTCATCTATCCCTGGAGAAGTTAAGTTACTCACTACGCTTTCGGAAAAAACGAATTTATTATCGGAAGCAGGAATCGATCATTTGGTGGTTGTACCTTTTCATCACCAATTTGCCCAACTATCCGCCGAAGATTTTGTGCAGAAATTTTTGTACGCGCATTTTCACCCGCATACGCTTATAATCGGATACGATCATCGTTTTGGTAAAGGCAGGTTAGGAGATTACCATCTTCTAGAAAAAATGGGGGCATCCCTGGGCTTTCGGGTAATGGAAATTGACGAACAAATGTTACAGGCATCTGCCATCAGTTCTACCCGAATCCGACAGGCAATTTTATCGCACCAGGTAGATGAGGCAACGGCACTTTTGGGATATCCCTATTTTTTTGAGGGTATAGTAATGGAGGGCAATCAATTAGGCCGAACCATTGGTTTTCCCACAGCAAATTTGCAAATTACTGAAGAAGATAAACTGATTCCTTCAGATGGAGTGTATGCAGTTTCCGTTTCGCTGAAATCGCCAAGTAAACAAATTACCCTTCTAAAAGGGGGTATGATGAATATCGGCATTCGCCCAACCGTAAATGGCAAAAGCCGGGTAATTGAAGTGCATATTTTTGATTTCAGCGAAACCATCTATCAGCAAACCATTCAGGTAAAGTTGCTGCACTTTTTACGCGAAGAGATAAAATTTAATGGATTAGAGGAATTAAAAAATCAGTTATCAATAGACCGGCAACAGGCGATTGATTGGCTGCAAGAGCAAGCAACTTTATAACATAATTTTTACTGCCAGTTCCTTCATTAAATCGGCGTCGGAACTACGGGCGCTATCAATCCCTACACTTTTTAAGTTATACTGGTGTAACAACAAAAGCGCCCGCTCTATTTGTTGAAAGGAATATTTCTGGGAGCTAGCTAGGTATTCGTTTAAAAAATAGGGCTTTACGCCAAGTTGGGCAGAGATAGTTTGTTGATCAGCCCCCCGCATAGCATACAGCATATATACTTTACTAAAGAAATTAAACAGCGCCGGGAGAATCATCTGAATAGGACCCGCTTTGGGATTAGATTCGAAGTATTGTATTATCTGAACGGTTTTGGTTAGATTTTTTTGTCCAAACGCATTTTGCAATTCAAACACATTAAATTCCTTACTTACTCCAATAAATTCGGCGATATCATCTTCTGTGATGTTTTTTCGTTTACCCAGATTTACCGCCAGTTTAACGGTTTCGTTGTAAAGTCGGCTTAGGTCGTTTCCAATATGATCTACCAATAGCTGTTGGGCACGGGGATTTATGGTTAACCCCTGTTCCTTCACCATTTGCTCTACCCAAGCCGGCAATTGATTGTCGTACAATTTTTTGGTAGAAAAAAGTTCTCCGGTTTTTGCAATCACTTTAGCCATCTGCTTGCGGCCATCGAGCTTTTTATCTTTATACCCTACTACAAATACGGTAGAAGGTTGGGGTTTTTCGATATAGGGCATTAATCCTTCCACATCCCGCATCATTTGTGCTTCGCGCAAAATAACTACCTGCCGTTCTGCAAACATGGGATACCTGCGGCATGCATTGATGATGTTAGAAATTTCAGCATCCTTTCCATAAAATACCGTAAGGTTAAATTCAGCCTCAGCCGGAGATAACAAATTATTTTCAGCGTACTGCATTAAAAGGTCAATATAATAAGGCTCCTCCCCCTCCAACCAATAAATTGGCCGAAACTTTTTTGCTTTCCACTCTTGAATAATTTTTTCCACTGCCATGGGTACAAAGATGGAACAGTGGATGATAATAATGAAAATCCTTAGGATAAAGTTGTAAACATTGTACCCAAATTAGGTTCCCGCCAACTTTTCACCTGACTTTCCTCTACCGGAGGCAGGTTCATCAATCGCTGAATGATGCGGGCCGTGGCCAGTACATCTTGTTTACAGTAGTCAACAATACCCTGCAACTGGTTATGCTGATAGTACAGATCCTGCACGTCAGCCCCCGAAATGCCTTGTTTGGGGGAGGGAATCTGCAGCACATTGGCCAGTAAATGCAGGGAAATATAATTTTTATAATCCCCAAACTTCCAATAACCGAGGGTATCAAAATGGGATACTTCCCAAGGCTTTTTATCCTGTAATCGAAGGGATTCGGGCAAAGGAAGTCCATTTATTAACATTCTTCTGCCAATAAAGGGTATATCAAATTCCCGGATATTATGTCCCGCAAACCGAAATTCCCGATTCCGGGATTGCCAGGTTTCACAAAAAAGGGTAAAATCTCTTAGTATTTGTACTTCGGTATGGCCGGAGAAACTAAACAACTGCAATTCCCATTGCTCCGAGGGTAAGGGTAGAAAAAAGCCGGCGCCTATACAAACCACTTTCCCGAATTCGGCCCAAATACCGGCCCTTTTTTTATAAATTTCTTCGATATTTCCCTGAAATGGCACGGTTTTGGTAGCTTTATCGTTGAATAACAGCTTCCATGCATCGTCTAATTGACCATAAGATGCCTTGGCGGGAATAGTTTCTATATCAATAATCAATAAATCAGTTAGTTTCATATTTACTATTTTATACATTTTACAAAAAAATCAACACATGGAATCCCCCGAAAAAGACACCCCGTATGAAGTTCCCGAGCAAAAAGACAACCGCAAACTCATCTACGGATTTTTGCTGGCTGCCTTGGTAGGTACCTGGGGCTATATTTTTTACGATAAAAGTCAACACCGCCAAGTAGTTACTACCCTGGAAACCCGTATTTCTAGTATTGACAGTGCCCGTGCTGCCGTTCAGCAAGATTTTATGGAAGTGTCTGCCAAAGCAGATTCACTCACCCAAACTAAAGTACAGTTAACCGGAGAACTTGCAGCTAAAAATGCAGATATCGTGCAACTGAAGGGTAATATCAGCAGCATTCTGAAAAAGAAAAATGCCACTGAATCTGAATTAACAACTGCCAAAAAATTGATTGGCGAGTTAAATGGCAAAGTGGATGGTTTATTTGCAGAAATTGAAAAACTGAAAGGCGAAAACAAAGAATTAACGGCTGCCAATCAGCAACTCAGCACAGAAAAAACGCAGTTGACTTCTGAGAAGCAAAACCTTGAACAAAATTTAACCGTAACCAAAACTGAGAAAAAGCAGTTAGAAGATAAAGTAGATGTGGCTAGTACCTTGCATGCCTCACAAATAGGTATTGGTGCTTTCTCAATTTCTAAGAGTGGAAAGGAAAAAGAAACCACCACCGCCAAGAAAGCCGATTTGATTCGTGTACAGTTTGTACTGGATGAAAACCGGGTTACTCCTTCAGGTAATAAGGAATTATATGTAATCGTTACTGGTCCAGACGGAAAAGTAATTTCAGAAGGGAGCAATACTTTTACTACTCGTGAAGAAGGTGTGAAAACCTATACCAATAAAATTGGCGTGAATTATGAGCAAGGTAAGATTGTACCGGTAAACTTCGACCTTAAAAAAACAGATCGGTATATGGAGGGCAACTATACCATCGAAATCTATCACAACGGATTTAGAATTGGCAAGGGCATCAAAACCTTAAAGAAGGGCGGACTGTTCGGATAACCTATTCTAGCAATCGTAATCGTAACCAAAAAAGGCAGTTGAAGAAAATCAACTGCCTTTTTTGTTAGATCGCCCTTGATTCTCTGTATAAATGACTCGTATATTTTTCGGTAACTTTATTTATAAAACTGCGCAATGCGTTTTCTCAATTCTTCTTTTAAATGGGTGGTACTATTTTTTGCCTTACTAGGGGTTATTGCCAGTGTAGTATATTCTCATTATTTATCGGGCATGTTGGCAGAAGATGAGAGAAAACATGTTGCTACCTGGGTAGAAGCACAACGAACTATTTTGCAATCTTCCGACAGTGCTAGTATTACCTTGGCTACCCATCTCTCGGTTCA
>CAIUKP010000278.1 GCA_903899675.1 uncultured Bacteroidota bacterium
CCCCCAGATAAATACTTTTATCCCGTAGGTATGGCATTTGAGGTAAACTTTCAATCATCAGTGGGATGATATTTGCCCGAACCTCTTCTTCAAAGTATCGGATAACAAATTCTTTTTGCTCCCGGCTGAGGTGTTTTTCATCTAACAATAAAACCTTTTCTTTTTTAAGTTCCTTTAATATACCTGCCCAGATTCGGTTGAATTCGTTTTGCTGCTGTAAAACAATGGTTTGAATTTCCTCCAGTATATGCTGGGGATCTTGCTCCATGTAAATGTTTATTTTTTGATGCCAGTTACGGAGTTCAATCATCCGTTTAAGGGTAGCCACCCGCACCCGAAAAAATTCATCACTGTTGTTTGAAAAAATACCCAGAAACCGAATGCGCTGACTCAGGGGTACAGTGGGGTCATTCGCTTCCTGCAATACTCTGGCATTGAAACTAAGCCAGCTGATGTCTCTTTGAATAAATTGAGTTTTCATTTAATTGGCTGCAATTTGTAAATTAAAATTAGGGCAGACTAAGCCGTTACTATGTTAACTTATTGTTTATCTGAATTAGGATAGGGTTTCTTTGATGCGGGCAATCAAACCAGTGGTTGAAAAGCCTGCTACCAGTGGATTGATTACTACTTTTCCCCCAGCAGCAACTACTTCTTTGGCCCCAACAATTTGTTCCAGGGTATAGTCGCCCCCCTTTACCAACACATCCGGCTGGATGGTAGTGATTAGTTCAAGTGGAGTGGGTTGATCAAAAATAATCACGGCATCTACGATTGCCAATGAGGCCAGCAGCAAAGCACGGCTCTGCTCTTGATTTACCGGTCTTTCCGGTCCCTTCAGGGCCCGGGTACTTGCATCACTATTCAGCCCAACTATTAAATAATCAGCCGCATGGGCAGCTTGTGATAGGGAAAAAATATGCCCTTCATGTAAAATATCAAAACAACCATTGGTAAATGCTACGGTTTTCCCTTTCATTTTCCATGCATACACTTGATTACAAAGGGGTGTGAGGGTAAAGATTTTTTGTTTGATAGCATCAACGGCCTTCATGTTGCGGTTTTTTATTATAAAAGGGCAGAACCAGTAAGCTAATTCCTCCTACTATTACCACTATTATTACCTGGGCAAACCATTGTAAGGTTCCATTGGCAACTCCCAGTGTATAATCTATTCCATTTTGCTCCAATACTTTGGCTAGTAAAAAAGCATAAGCACCAATACCGCCGGGAGTAAGAATCATGCCGATACTGGCAAATGCCAGCCCACTAACAGCTACCGGAAATCCCAGCATATCTGTTCCGGCAGTTGCATACAGCCCCAGCCAAGTGCCTGCTAGATACAAAGCCCATATTCCAACAGTATAAGCAAAAAATATTTTTTTATGTTTTAATTTTCCGGCTGTACTCAATCCCTCCCAAATACCCAGGGCAATCCCTTTAATTTTTGATAGTAAGGCTTTTCCCCGGCCAGTGTAAAATACCCAACCTACGAATAACAATATTAAAATTACCACTCCTATCATAATCCAGCCCGAATAAGAACCCGAATGATCTGAACTAGATTGCATGTTTTTAATATTTTGGTAGCTGCCCATTACCACGTCGAACTGCAGAATCAATGCCAGTAAAAAAATTACCAGCAAGCTAATAACATCAAATGCTCTTTCCGCCACTATAGTGCCCAATACTTTTTCAACTGGCACTTTTTCATATTTGGATAGGAGAGTGCATTTGAGTACCTCTCCCAAGCGGGGAATGGCTAAATTGGCCAGATATCCAATCATTACTATAAAAAAACTATTTAAAAATCGGGGCGAATATCCCATTGGTTCCATCAATAGCCTCCAGCGAAGGGTTCTGATAACATGACTGCACGACAAAATCAAAAACACAGGAATAATCAGCCAGTATCGGGCTGTACGGAGCGATTGCTCAAATTTTTCCCACTCCTGCTCAGGTATTTGATGCAGGCTCCACCACACTAAAAATATCCCGAGCCCTATAAATATTCCATATTGCAGTAATCCCAAAAAGGCTTTTTTCATAGTTGGTGACTTCATTCATTAAGAAAAAGTAGA
>CAIUKP010000279.1 GCA_903899675.1 uncultured Bacteroidota bacterium
CTGCATAAGCAGTGATGGTTTGCCGGTCACTTGGATTCACTTCGTATAATACATTCACGAAAT
The DNA here is from genome assembly GCA_903899675.1 of uncultured Bacteroidota bacterium. GTDB lineage: Bacteria > Bacteroidota > Bacteroidia > Chitinophagales > Chitinophagaceae > Sediminibacterium. The sequence continues at coordinate 64 of CAIUKP010000279.1, forward strand.
CTTTTTTAGAATCCATATGAGCAGCAAATCCATCAGTAGATTGTTTTCCGTAAGTCAATAACAATTTATAATTATTGCCTGCCGTACTAAAGCGGGTTGTATATCTCCTTAGATTATAACTACCTGCCATCACTTCCTGCGATAGGGATGTTTTTCCTTTTTCAGGACTCAGGGTTTTCAGATTCACTACTCCTGCTATGGCCAACCCATACAATGAGCCGGCAGGACCTTTCAATACTTCTACATTTCCCAGATTGGCAAAATCGATATCGTCCATCAGGGTGATTCCTTCGGCATCGGTGAGGGGCATGCCGTTCAAATATACTTTCACACCCTGCCCATCAAAATTACTGCTGATACGGGAAGTACTTCCCATGCCATTGCCATATCCTCTGATATTAAACTGCTGACCCGAAGAAATGGCTCTTCTTTGCATAGTAACACCGGGAACATTTGAATTGATTGCATCGTCTAAATACAATCCGTTACCCCGCTTTAATTCAGTTTCACTCAAACGAACGATACTTTGCGGTTGGTATAACAAAGATTTATTTGCAGCTGATGTGGAAGTAATTTCCACCTCGGACAAAATTCCCGACAGGGGGAATAATTTTACCAGAACAAGCTCATCGCATTTTTTTAACTGAACTTTTTGTGTTTCGTAACCCACATACCCAATGGCAAGGTCGGTATTTCCACTACAAGGCAGTATGAATTTTCCGGCTTTGTCTGATTGAGTGAGCGCCTTCCCCCCCACATAGATGGTGGCGCCAGCCAGGGGTTGCAACAAATTTCCATCCACTACGGTTCCTTTGATTACCGATTGAGACCAACCCAATTGCAGAGATAAACATCCTGCTATCAAGAAAATAAATTTATTCATATTACCTGTTTTAATAACTATTAAAATAAATCAAAGCATTACGTATTTGCCGGCCCATAAGGATAGCCGCAATACATTGCTCAAAACGATTTTTCTACTAATGATTAAATTAACAGGGAGGCCGATCGAGATTGTCGGTGCTGCTAAGCGGTATGCAGGAAATATAAAAACTAGGATGCCCTTCACTACTATTTTTTAAAAAAATAAAGATTGGAATATGGGTAGGCACAAATGTTGCAAAAAATTTGGCAAGGGTACCATTATGTATGGGTGAGGATTCTGATTTTTTAGTGCTCAATAAATTCCAAACCGCAGCGAGTTGGGTATCATCCCCGTCTTGAATTGCCTGAATTACCAATTGCCCTGCTTCTTTACGAAGTGATAATACATCATACCAATTACCTTTATATAAGAATTCTTCACCTTCTTCTTCCCATAAAAAATCAGACTGGGTAACCTGATTACCAATACTTGCAAAATAAAAGGTTTGTCCTGCTGCCACGGAGTTACCCGCCTGAATTGAGGATCGTATGTTATTTTTAATTTGAAAATGTGTAAAAGCCCTCATCCAGCCAAGTCCTCCAGCCTGCAACAATAACAGAAATACCAGTGCAACTGCAATTATTTTTCTGGCTTGGAATAACATGATGAATCAAATATACAGGATTATCTTTCTGATAAGCGGGGCCGAATGCGGACTTTGCTTTTATTAAAAATATTTCTACCCATATCCACTCCTGTGCGCAGTTCTTTTTGTCGATCCAGGGGCAGATGAATGGTGTTTTTACAGGCATCACTGCAACAACCCTGATAGGTTTGGGCACATTGGTTGCACTGGATAAAGAGCAGGTGACAACCCTCATTGTGGCAATTTACATGGGTATCGCAGGGTTGGCCACATTGGTGACAAAGGGCCAATACTTCGTCGGTGATTCTTTCTCCCAGTCGATTATCAAACACAAAGTTTTTGCCATGGAATTTTAATTCGAGGCCCTGAGCCTTGGCATCTTGGGCATATTTAATGATGCCCCCCTCTAGGTGGAATACATTGGTAAAACCATTATGCAATAAATAGGCGCTGGCTTTTTCGCAACGAATGCCCCCGGTGCAATACATAATGATTGGCTTATCTTCTTTCCCTTTCAGCATTTCTTTGGCCATGGGTAATTGCTCGCGAAATGTATCGGAAGGTATTTCTATTGCCCGCTCAAAATGTCCTACTTCATATTCGTAATGATTGCGCATATCTACAATTACCGTTTCGGGATCACTGATTAATTGGTTTAGGGAAGCGGCATCCACATAGCTCCCTTTCTTTTCCATCGTAAAATCCGGATCAGTAATCCCATCTGCCACAATCTTATCCCGTACTTTTATTTTCAATACCCAAAAACTTTTTCCGTCGTCGTCTACCGCCTGGTTCAATCGCAAGCCATCCCAACCCGGAAATGAATAAAGATAGTTGCGGAAATTTTCTAGGTTATGCTCCGGAACACTAATTTGTGCGTTGATTCCTTCTTTGGCAACATAAATACGACCGAATACCTGCCATTGGCTAAGGTGCTTGTATAACTCATCGCGAAATTCTGCGGGATTTTGGATTGGAGTATAGCTGTAAAAGCTGATGGTAATTCTAATGCAGGTTTCCTGCATCAAAAGCGCTTTGAGCTCGGCATTGGAAACCCGGTTGTGAAGTAAAGCCATACATAGACATTTTCGACATCCCCCTAGCCTTGGGTTTTGGGCAATGTTCTTTTACATAAAGAGCTGCTTGCAGGGCAGCCAAAATGGATACAAAGGTACGCTTTTCTTTATAAATGGGGTATTCCCAAAGGTTTGGTGGAACTAGAATAATGGAGTGGAGATCCGAATACCGGAAGTATTTCCTAAACCACCTTGCTGAAAACTTTTTACATAAGTGAAACGCAAGACTTTCAGTATATTTTCTAAACCAAGATATCCTTCGGCATAATTGGTTTGGCCCTGAACATGCAATCCGTTGAAACCCGTAACTAAAAACCAGTTTAATTTCTTGAATCCAGGAATTTTATTGGTGATTAATCCGTTTAATTGATATTCTACATGAGCTTCCACACTTAGCTTAGACTGATTGCTGAATTGATAATAGGGCGCCAATTGAAAGGTAGAATTGAACGACCCTGCAAAGATGGTTTGGTTGCCTTCTATGTGTATTCTATCTGGTAAATAGGTAGTTGGGTTTCCCAAAAATCCAGCCGCAATAATATTATATGTTAAGGTTCCACCTATTTTTAAATTTAATTCTTCAAAAATGCCCAATTGCCATTTGGTATACGAAACATCACTACCCAGTAATCCCCTAATGCCTTGTGTTACAGATGCACTGAAAGTGGGTGCTTTTGAGTCAATCATAAATCGAGCATCGGGCAATTCAATATACTGACCTCCCGGATGCCAAACAAGCGATGCACGGAAAGTAGCAGCCTGGTGAGCGGGCATGGTGGCTCCGGTTAAAGCATCTGGGTCGTTGGGTGTGAACTCCCTGTTTTTAGGATTATTCCAGCTAACGGCGTTGGCAAGATTTTGTAAGGGGGTTCTATCCTGAAATCGAAATGAACCAGAAAGGTTAAGTCCTTCTTTCAATCGAATTCCAGAACTCACCGTAAAGTAACCTGCCTCATAAATTTTCATATGATTCGCATGATAGAGGAGTGTTGCTAAACTATTGATTCTTTCCTCGATGGGATTTTGTGGGTTAAATTGATACACCCCTCTGCCCCCCGAAAAACTTATATTTCTTCGCTCTTTTCCTCCCCAGCTATAGGTAGCCGAAAGCCCCAGATTAGCGTGTTGATTATCGAAACCATAGCGGATATTGGGTGTGATAAATAAGCGGTTCTTATTTTCCCAGGCCTTTGAATAGGAAGGGGAATATTTAAATACCAAGCCCTCTACTGTATTATAATCGAATGATTTTAATAACGGATCGATACTTAAAGACGATTTATTTTTTTGATGACTGAAC
>CAIUKP010000280.1 GCA_903899675.1 uncultured Bacteroidota bacterium
AACCAGCGAAAACGAAAAAAATCTGGCTACCCAAAAATTGCATTACCTGCGCGAGAAAGAAACCGGATTACAAGAATTTTTACAAACGGCGAATGGTCAATTAAATACCATTAGCGACTCCATTGATTATACCCAATTACAATTGTCGGAGGAAGAAGTAAAATTAGCCGACATGCAGCAGTTGGTGCTACAGGGTCAGTCTGGCATGGAAGAAAAGCGAAGAATTTTTGATGAAAAGCGGAATGGATTGGATGCCATGCGCGGGCAATATCAGCAGTTGCAATTAAAGCAATTTGATGCCGAAAAGAAAGTTGCTGTAGCCGATACCTCCATTCAGAACTTGCAACGTGCCTTTCAGCAATTGACCGATGAAAAAACGCAGCGCGAAAATCAACTCCAACAGTTACAGCAAGAATCGGTTGTAAAGGATGGATTATTGGCCGAACATCGCGTAAATCTGCAACAGTTACAAGAGCAGCACGAAAAAACCAAGGAACTGATTTTCGAAACCCAGGCAGCTTTAGAGTTGTTACGGAACGAGCTGAATGATGAAAACAGAAAATTAGATGCGAAACGCAACGAATATAATTTGCTCAAGAGTTTGATCGACTCAATGGAAGGATATCCAGATAGCATCAAGTTTTTGCATAAAAATCCTGAATGGAATCATGCTGCACCCGTATTGTCGGATATTATTTATGTAAAAGAAGAATATCGCACAGCGGTTGAAAATGTGCTAGAACCTTACCTCAACTTCTATGTAGCCGCTAATTTGCAGGAAGGTCTGCAGGCAGTTCAGTTGCTCGATAAAAATCAAAAAGGCAAAGCTAATTTCTTCCTCCTCGAAGCTTTTGCCGGATTTTCGGGAAACATATCTCAACCTACAGATACCATTCGTGCCCTAGATGTGGTAGAGGTGGATGGTCGCTATGCAAAGCTGGCTGAGTATCTATTGGGCCATGTATTTATTGCTACACAGGATACCGCATTAAACAATGCAGCTGGCACCGGAGCGGTAATTTTAGAAAAATCTGGAAAGTATGTAAAGGGAAAATATACACTTTCCGGTGGTAGTATAGGATTATTTGAAGGTAAAAAAATTGGACGTGCCAAAAACCTCGAAAAACTGGCAGAAGAAATTGCTGATCAGGAAGCCGTTGTTAATTTGTTGAAATCAGATATCCATGCAAAACATCAGGAAGTAATTGCCTTTAACGATCAGTTGAAAGAAAAAGCTATTCGAGAAACCGAGCAGTTGATCAATCGATTTACCAACGAAGTGTTTGCGGCTAAAAATAAAATTGAAAATCTGCAGGTAGCTCAGCAAAATGGTTTGCAGCGCTTAAACGAAATTGAACAACGTTTGCAGGATGAGCAAGCAGCCATTGCCGCCACCCGTGAATTGCTAGGTACATTAAGCGGTGAGATGCAGCGGACCGGAGAATCTTTAAAATCAGTGGAAGCCGACTATCAGCAATCTGAAAAGGAATATAACTTACATGTATCTCAGTTAAATGAAAGTAATCTGCAGTTAACCAGGCAGCAAAGTAAAATTAATTCGTTGCAGCAGGAGCTGAATTTTAAAAAGAATCAGTTAGTCGACTTGCAGCAACAGATTACCAATAACAGTGCATTGCTAGAAGAATCGGGTACTTCCATCGCAGAAAGTAATCTACATTTAGAAAATGCCGTTTTATTACTGCAAGAAATGCTGAAGCGAAAGGAAGAGGAAGAGAAGAATTTGAACGAGGCTGATCAGGCATTTTATGTATTAAGAAATGCTATGCAGGATAAGGAAACTGCTCTCCGTGCCCGCGTTAAAAATAAAGATCAGGTAGATCAACAAGTGAATGCACTCAAAGATCAGCTGAATGAACTGAAATTGCAGTTAGCCGGAATGAAAGAAAGAATGCAGGTAGAATTTAAAGTTAATTTAGATGAGATCATTGAGGAGGGTAGAAAAACAGAAACTCCATTAGAAGAATTACAAGCTTCTGCTGATCGGATGCGGAAACGACTCGAAAATATAGGGGAAGTAAACCCAACCGCAATTGAGGCATATACGGAAATGAAAAAGCGATATGAGTTTATTTTAGAACAAAAAAATGATCTTGTGTCGGCAAAGGAAAGTCTGCTTCAAACCATTCAGGAAGTAGAAGCCACCGCCAATCAGCAATTTTTGGATACCTTCAATAAGGTTCGAGAAAATTTCCAACGGGTATTTAAAGCATTATTTACAGAAGAAGATACCGCTGATATGATGCTGGTAAATCCAGATAACCTAGCAGAAACTGGCATCGAAATTATTGCAAAGCCAAAAGGCAAAAAGCCCTCTTCAATAACCCAGTTAAGCGGAGGAGAAAAAACACTTACTGCCACAGCACTTTTATTTGCTATTTATCTGATTAAGCCAGCACCATTCTGTATTTTAGACGAGGTTGATGCGCCTTTGGATGATGCCAACGTTGGTAAGTTTACGCAAATGATTAAAAAGTTTAGCGATAACTCTCAGTTCATCATTGTAACCCATAATAAACAAACCATGAGTGCGGTAGATGTGATTTATGGGGTTACTATGCAAGAACCCGGCGTAAGCAAATTGGTGCCAGTTGATTTTAGAAGTCTGGCCAATTAAACGAAATCGGGAACGATTATTCGAACACTGATAACTGATCACCTGAGCAGAATTGTAATTATATTATTCTTGGTTTGTTATGGAACTTATTTGGTAGCCACTCGGCAGCCCGATTTTTTTGATGGTGAATATGCACCCGCAATAATTCAGTTGAAGCTCAATGAAAAAGGGAAAAAAGTTCCCTGGGCAGTCTATCATACCGGCTACAAGGAATATGCCATTAATGCACTGTATCTTTTTCGGGAATATCAATCGGGTGACCGCGTTACAGTAATTTATGAAGCAGCCACCCCAGAAAAAGGTGCCATTTATCATTGGTGGGGGTATTGGATTACCTGGCAAGAATTACTGGGCGGCATTCTGATTATCTTTTTATTATTTCAATTGGCTCGAACATTAACCAGTAACCCAACACCAGAAGCACTATTGGAGCAAATGGAATATGTTGAGCCCATAAAAAAGAAATACATAGAGTAAGGTGAACTCCCATGAGATTCCATTAATTTTATTATATTTATCAAATGAACTTGCTCCCTCCCCAGCCTAGTTTGTTTGTTTCTTATATAAGGGTGGGCCGATTATTATATTGGTCCTTAATAATTTTTTTGGTGGAATCTTGGTTTTACTGGCAAAAGCTAATGGGTGTTTTGTTAAATAATAGTCATCTTTTTTGGGTTATTTTCTGGGTTTGGTGTTTTCTATTTTCCTTCTTACATATTTTTCTAGTACTGGCAGATGGCTGGTCGCGATTTCAAAATTATAAGCGGGCGAAGGATCAGTTTTTTCTGCATGGATTCCATCCGCGAATTGCCAATCGCTATATTGTTTCTAAATGTCAGCGGATGGCAGCCATTGAGGCAGCGTCTGAACTGGGTTTAAAAAATGAAATTGAAGCACATTATATCGCCCGAGGTGTAAAATGGTATCATTTTGTGCCTTATTTTATGACGAATGATTTTTGGTTCGGATTTCGGCGCAAGTTTTGGTCGAGAACATTTTTAGAACCCCATTATACTCCCCGGTATGATTTTCACCATCTGCAAAATTCCTCATTGGCTGTATGATTTCGGGTACCGGGTTAACCAAACAATATGGGGGGATCACGGTACTTAATAAAGTAACGGTTCAATGTAATTCCGGTGAAATATGCGGCTTACTGGGTGCCAATGGTGCCGGTAAAACTACCCTCTTTAAAATTTTACTAGGATTGGTAACACCCGACGCTGGAAGTATTTCCAAGGTTGCTCAATCGGTTAAGTCAGTTGGAGGGATTATCGAAAAACCTGCCTTGTACGATTACCTTTCTGCCGCTGATAATGTTAGAATTTTTTGTGGGATGCAAGGATTACCTGCACACAAAGCTGCCATTCGAGATCATTTACAAAGGGTAGGTTTGCCTCTTGATCGAAACGATCCGGTTGCCAATTTCTCTATAGGAATGAAACAACGATTAGGCATTGCTATTGCCTTGTTAAATAATCCGGCCTGCTTAATTTTAGATGAACCCTTTACTGGCCTAGATCCAATGGGAGTAGTGGCTTTGCGACAGTTGATAAAAGATTTAACCGAACAGTTTCAATTGGCTGTTTTTCTTTCTTCCCATATGCTCGATGACCTAAATGTTTTGTGTAACAGACTATACGTGTTAAGTAAAGGCTCCATCATTCGCGAGGGAAATACACACGAAATCATGCATTCTTGCACGCATAAATATTTTATTACGGGAGAAAATATGGGTGCTGCGCAAGCTATAAAATCCTGGCCACATGCTATAACTGGCAATACAGCCGATGTTCAGATTTTACCCAATCAACTTTCTCAACTGTTGACTGCGCTACAGCAAGAAAATATTCAGGTTACTGCCTGTGTTCCTCAACCCGATTTAGTTCAATTATTCGAAGGAGGAATTGTATGAAAAGACTAATCTATGCTGAAATTTTCAAGTTGGCCAAGCAGAGTAAAACCTATTATGCCCTGGCCTCTATTCTTATTATAGAAGTAATTATTTTACTCAGTGCTTATTTTGAGGGTACCAATATTATTAATCTATTGCTGGAAAATTTACGTAAGTCGTTTTATTTTCAGGGGAGTTTGTTGAATGGAAATCTTTTGCAGTATTTGGTGCTCAATACGCTTTGGTTTCATTTGCCACTGATAATCATGATTGTTGTTTCTGGTTCACTAACAACTGAATACAAAGACAAAACTGTTCAGGCTGTTATGTTGCAACCCGTTAAAAAATGGCAATGGATACTCAGTAAATACATCGTAGCTATTCTTTTTACACTTTTGGTGGTGATAGCTTTATATGTTACTTCTTACTGGCTTTGCAGAGGTTTGTTTGGAGCAGGCGATTTAGTAGTTTATTTGGATGGATTAAATTTTTTCCCTGCTAAAGAAGCTTCCTATCGAATTCGATGGGCATTTGTTGCGGGTTCGCTTTCTATGCTATTTTTTGCGGTAAGTAGTTTAACAATTGCGGTTTGGCTAAAAGATGTTACCAAAACCTGGATTGTTTGCTCTTTATTTTTAATAGTAAGTAATCTGTTGCTAAAAATTGATTTGGGTAGTGACTGGCTTAATCAATATTCTTTTGTGAAATTGAATGATACCTGGCAATATTTTTTTCAATTTACTATACCCTATCAAACGATTTTAATTAATTGGTGGGTATTGGTTGGGTATATTATTTTAATGGGTGCTGCCGGTATATATGTTTTTCATAAAAGAGATATAGGATGATGCGAAGATATTTAGTTGGTTGGTTGGTTAGTTG
>CAIUKP010000281.1 GCA_903899675.1 uncultured Bacteroidota bacterium
TATTATAAAGATTCTTTTGTTCTTCGGGGTCGTTTAATAAATCGAATAGCTGCCATTCGTTCACCGTGAAAAAATGAATCAGTTTATACCGTGCTGTTCTTACACCAATATGTTGCAAAACGGTATGCGCTCCATTGAACTCATAAAAATGGTAGTATATGCTTTTTCGGGGTAGTTGATATTGTGGGTTGGTAAGCAGGGGTAGCAGACTGATGCCATGCATATCTTTTGGCGCGGGTAATCCGGCTACTTCTAGCAAGGTGGGAGCATGGTCTATATTTTGTGTAAGTTGATCGCAGATGGTTCCGGGGGCAATTTTTCCGGGCCAGCGAATCAGTAAGGGCGTTTTCATGGATACATCATACATCCATCTTTTATCGAACCAACCATTTTGGCCTAAATAAAAACCCTGATCCGAGGTATACATCACCAGCGTATTCGCAGCAAGTCCGGATGAATCGAGGTAATTCAATACTTTTCCTACATTTTCGTCTATGGATGCAACGCAAGCCAGATAATCTTGCATGTACCATTGGTATTTTAATTTGAGCAGCGCATTTCCGGTAGGTCTTTCTTTGCGGATGATTGCGCCTCTTTCGGCATAGATTTTTTTAATCAGCTCCCGTTCATTGGCGGGAATGGTTTTCATGATACTGTTGTAATATTTTTCCTCAGCTGCCGAAGGTTTTAGTTCGGGAATATCTTGCAAATAGGCAGGGTCAACTTTTAAATCACTCGCCAGTTCTAGGTGTTCCAGAATCCGCATGGTTTGAAGCCGCCAGGCAGATCCCCGGTTGCCGGTATCGGAATATAAGGTTGGGGGTTCAGGAAATTGTTGGGTATGGAACCGTTGAATGTTGGTGAGCGTAGGTAAAAAATTACGATGCGGCGCTTTATGATTCAACATCAGAAAGAAGGGTTTGTTGGGGTTTCTGTCTTCCCGCATCCATCGAATGGCATCCTCCGAAATCAGGTTGGTTGCATAGCCATGTTGGGTAACTGTGTCTCCGTTTTGGTTAATCATTCTTGGCTCGTAATAGATGCCTTGCCCCGGCAACACCTGCCAGTAATCAAATCCGGTAGGTTTACTTACCAGATGCCACTTTCCAACCAAAGCGGTTTGGTATCCTCTTTCTTGTAATAGTTTGGGTAAGGTTCGCTGCGCGCCATTAAACACCGAATTATTATCGGTAAATCCATTTTTGTTTGAATGTAACCCTGTTAAAAAAGTGGCTCTGGAAGGGCCACATAAAGAATTGCCCACCATCGCCCGGGTAAATCGAATGCCCTCTTTGGCAATTCTGTCTATCTGGGGCGTTTGTATCAGAGAACGGTTATAGGCGCTAATAGCATTCGCATCATGGTCGTCGCTCATGATTACAATAATGTTGGGGGTAGTTTGCTGAGCTATCGTGGCCGTTACCCACCAGAGTAAACCCGAGACAATGACCAACATTTTTTTCATGCGCATAAATTATAAGGGCTAAGCCGTTTCAATTTAGTAAGTTATTACAATCTGGTGGCTAACTATTTACTACAATTTAATAATTTGCAGTTGAAATAAAATCTCTTGTATGCGAATATTATTTTTTATTACGATGTGTGTTTTTTTAACTGCCTGTTCAGGCGTAAAGGTTTTACCTACGGAATCGGCGGATGGGGTAGATTGGGCGAAGTATAAAACCTTTGACTTTTATCAGGTAGATGCTTCCGGAGACACCATCAGTGCTCAGTTTGCTTCCGGCATTGATGTGTTAAAGCAGGCCATTGCGCAGGAAATGAAACAGCGGGGTTATGTGCAACAAGCTGCCCAGCCCGATTTACTGATTAACATTGGCTTGGTTGTGAAAGAGCAGGTACAGACCCGCCAAACCGACTGGCGTACAGATGGGGCTCCCCGTTATATGGGTCAACGTAACTATTCCTGGAAAAGTGAAGAGATTGAGGTAGGTCGCTATCGGGAGGGAACGGTAACGGTGCATGTGGTTGATGCAGCGCGTAAACAGATGCTGTGGAAGGGAGGTGCGAAGGGAATTATTCCCGATAAGCAAAAACAATTACCTGCCTTAGCTACGGAAGCCATGAAGGAATTATTTAGTAAGTATCCGGGTAAGGTTTTGTAATTACCGGATCAGGAATAATTCTTCCCATCTGGTGGTATAGCGGGGACTTCGCAATTCCTGCCGCATTTTCCAATTGCGGTTGGTGCCGGAGGCTGCGAACTTCAGCAGATCATCGCGCATGGCAAAGTTTACGTTGTCTATCATTTTCATCAGTTGTGTTGTTTTGGGATGGGGGGCATCGAATAAAGAGCCCTGTACACTGTCACGAGGCACGATGCCGGATAATAATACGCCCGCTTTTTTATAGATGAGTCCTTCTTCAAACAATTGGTTTACGAGTTGTATAGCGGGTTTAATCAGTTCATTTGTGGCATCGGTGGCCATGGATAGTTGGATGTAGCTTCCGATGGCAGGTCCGTGTCGGAAACGGCCGGTAGCTGGTGGCGATTTTGGCACCAGAAAAACGCTGATACAGTTGGCCGCTCCCTTTTGGCGGCGGAGTTTTTCGGCTGCCCTAGAGGTATAGGTGGCAACGGCTTCGCGGATGGCAGTAATGTCGGTTACATCGCTGCCAAACATGCGGGTAGTGGCAATCATTTTTTTAGTAACCAGTTCTTCCATCATTCCGATACAGGGCATCCCCTGCAATTCGTGCAGCAGCCGAACCCCGGTTACGCCACCCAGCAAATGGCGGGCCCATTCGGTAGTTTGCTTACGAAGATCGAAGGCAGTATGAACTTGAAGGGATATCAGTTTTTCTGCATAGCGCCGTCCGATGCCCCAGATATCGCCTACGGGTGTTTGTTGCAGCGCTGTATTTATTTTTTCATCGCTATCCAGCAATAAAATACCACCGGTAGCCACTTTGTTTTTTTTGCTTAGTCGGTTGGCTACTTTACTCAGCACTTTAGTAGGCGCCGCCCCAATAGATACCCGTATGCCCGTCCACTGCTCAATTCTGTTTTTTATGGCTACGCAAAAATCGTACACCTTATCCGCCGGCAGGTGATTCAGATCGAGAAAGGCTTCATCTACCGAATATACTTCCACACATTCCGGTGGCAACATCGATCGCATACATTCCATTACCCGCCAGCTGAGGTCGCCATACAGGTTGTAGTTAGACGAGAAGGTGGCCACCTGATGCCGTTCAATCAGCTCTTTTGCTTTAAAATACGGATCGCCCATTACAATCCCCAGTTGCTTGGCTTCATCAGTGCGCGAGATAATGCATCCATCGTTATTACTCAACACCACTACGGGCCGCTTGTCTAGCCCTGGCCGGAACAATCGTTCGCACGAACAGTAAAAGCTGTTACAATCTACAATGGCACGCATATTATACGGTATGAATTGTGTACACTACCACGCCCCAGGCCATATAGTCGGTTCCCGGAGCGATGGATATAGCCGGAATGTTTTTGTTATCAGCAGCCAGCGTTCGGCCTTGCCGGTGCACGAGTAATCTTCTCACCAGCATTTCTCCATTTACTACGGCTACTATTACTTTTCCGTGAACGGCCGGTAAACTTCTGTCTACAATCAGCACATCCCCCGGATAAATGCCACTGTCTCGCAAAGCTTCGCTGTTCATCCGGAAGAAAAAGGTAGCGGGCTTGTTATGAATGAGTTGTTCATTTAAATCGATGCCCCGCTCCATATAGTCGTCGGCCGCGGCACCAAACCCGGTAGCATTGGCGGTAGGTACGGCTAACTGATCAAAATCTTTCGAGCCTTTGTAGGCGGCTCCATACCATTGTTCCGTATCCATAATTTTATTTTTGAAATGCTAAATTAATTAGTATTTTTATGCTAAAATAATTATTAATTCATTTTTTATGGTGGCAGCGAAAGAAATGGGCGGGGCAGCAACGATTCAGCCGATACATGGCTGGTGGCATTATTGGCTGGTGGTGAATCTACCCGCTGGCATACGGCATAAACTCTTATTACCCCGCCAGGCAGGTTGTATGGCCGCTTTTCTGGCCAGGGAGGGCATGGAAAATACCCTAATCCGATGGATGCAGCGAATATTTAGTCAGCAACAGCAGTTTACCCTAACCTTAGATATGGTAAAACCGCAGGCGAATGAGCCTGCCCGCTGGCAGATAAGAGAGCAAAGTCATTTTCAGGCACTTCGGCAACAATTGCATGCACTGAATCCTTATTTATTGGGTAGTGATTGTCCGGCCATGCAGTTCGGCACCTTTATACAATGGAAAGTACCCGACGAATGGTATCATCAACAGCAAGCCACAGAAACAATCCCCGTTCAATTTTCTTTAGAAGGAATAACCCTATTCCGCAAGCCCTATCATACCGGAGAAGGGAAAGAAGTGCAGGTATTTGGATTAAAGCCGTAAATCAATGATTAAATAGTAGTCTTATTTAATAGTCAGGTTCAACGTAACGATATCCGATTGCATATTATTACTCCGCGAATAATGCCCATATCTTAGTTCCAATGCTCCCAAATGCTGCCATCCCAGTATTCCATTGGGGGGCGCCATTCGAATGCCGGCACCATAAAAATGACTGGTAAAAGTAGACAAGTCGAAGTTGCTGGTGTAATAAGTGTTAGCAGCCGTATGCTGTTGGTAGGGAGCAAAATACTTGGTAGCCTGTTGTGAATAAAATCGATAAAAAGGGCTTACCGAAAAGAAGGCAGTGGTTTTAATAACCGGTTCTAAGCTGATGGTATGTGCAGTCATCCCCCAGTCATCCTGATAATAACGATAATATCCTCGAAGAATCAGATGATCACCCGCAAAATAACTAGCCCGAATTGAAATGGGTGTTTTTAAGCGGCTATCCGGTAATTTCTCAACGTGCACACTATTATCCGTAAAGTAAACCCGGTGGAAGGGTAATCCGAGATAACCCTGCTGAAGAATCACATCGGTAAGTATAGAAATTTGTAATTGCGCATTGATGATTTGATTATAACTGAAAGTACTGCCAAAAGTATTGCGGGCAGCCATGGGATAATCTTCACCTCTGGGAATAAAGGCACCTGTTCTTAATTCAATGGGATAAATCAGTTTCAGATTATCGAGATAAGTAAACAGTTTCACGCCATATTCACCCATCCGGTTCTTGGTTTTTTTAGCTACATTTACCTGACTACCAAAAGAGAGGTAGTCGAATTCGCGAGAAGCTGAAGCACCTGCACCCCAAGTAAGTCCTTTTTTATCATCTTCCATGGTCCAGTTTAAGGAAGGATAAATGCGGGTATCGTTATAGGATGCCGAAGAGTTGGCTTTCAGGTCAATTCTGTCTGAAGAGGCTGAAGTATAGTTGTCAATTCCTAATTCGGCATCAAAACTGTGTTTCCGCCACTTCTTATCAACGCGGGTGAGTTTGATGGAAAAACTGTTTGAAAAATCGGTCAGTTTTTCAGTACCTATTCCGCCGGTAATGGCAGAATTATTTCCATCCTGACTATAATAACTAGATACAATATTTGCTTCTGAGAAAGTCAATTTTCGTTGTCGGTAAGCCGAGTCGGAACTTGGTTTTGTTTGCGAAAAAACTGCCAATACACCAATGTATAATGCGAGTATGCTTAAGGTTATTTTTTTCATCTTTTCTTGTTTCTTTTTCGGTAGAAGATTACATTAATTACATCCGCAACCTCCACCGCTTTTTCCGGCATTGGCACCGGAAGCTCCTTCCCGGTATGACATGAAACTCAGTTCAGTTTTTTCTATTTTTCGGTTGCTGAGTATCATTTCACTGTCGTTCAGTTTATTTTTTTGATACTCTTTAACAGTAGTGCAACTGGATAGGCAAATAAAAATTAATCCGGCAGTTATCAGTAAGCGTGCCGGAGAAGAAAGATTTGTAAAGTAGTTAGTGTACCGAAAGCTAAAATTCATATGCGTTATTTTTTTGGATTGGTCGATAAGGTGGCGGATATTTCCTGTATAAATTCAGGGGATGAAATTTTCGGATATCCCTCCCAGCTTCTCACTACCGTTCCGCTTTCATCAAGTAATACTGTAAACGGAAAAACGCCTTTGGGATTATACGAATCTGCCAGTCGGTTATTTTGCTCCTGAATATTTTTGGGCAACTGATGTTTTTTTTCGCGTGGAAAATCGGCATTAACCAAAATAAGGTGTTGGTTGGCCCACTGGGAAAAATCATCTGCATTAAAAATTTCTTTGTGCATTTTAATGCAGGGAGCACACCAGTCTGATCCAGAGAAATTTAGTAAAATAGCTTTATGTTGTTCCCGGGCGTTTTTTTGCGCGCGAACCATATCGGGTTCCCATTGAGCGGGCATTAGCCAACTAAGTAGAGGAATAACTAGGCAAATTAATTTCATGTTGGGTAAAGTTACTAAATAGACACATGGTATTAAGTATTGGCTGCTCCATATTACCTATTTACTGTTAATTGATGGCTAAAAAATTGTATATCCTCATCGGTAATATCTATATTTAAAAAAATTACTTCCATGGCCAATTTTCGCCGAACCCTTCAGCTGCCTTCCACCATTGCATTGGTAGTTGGGGGCATCATAGGGTCGGGCATATTTATGAAGCCTGCCAGTATGATGTCGCAATTGGGCTCTCCGGTATGGCTATTAGGGGTATGGGTTTTGGCGGGCCTTATTACGCTTTGCGGAGCATTGTCGAATGCAGAACTGGCAACTTTATATCCTGAAACCGGCGGACAGTATGTTTTTTTCGACAAGATATTTGGTAAGCGATTTGCTTTTTTATATGGATGGGCTGCTTTGGCTGTTTTTAATACGGGCGGAAATGCATCGGTTGCCTATGTATGTTCTAATTATGCCGGGTATTTTATACAGCTACCGAATTTTGCTGCTGCCACTGAGCAGGCAGCCCGCATCCATATTCCACTGATTGGAGATATCTATCCCCTGGAAAATTTTGGGGTAAAAGGGTTAACTATTCTCATTATAATTCTTTTCACCTGGATTAACTATTATAGTCTGCATTGGGGGGCTTCCTTGCAAAGATGGCTTACCTGGATAAAGTTAGTAGCCATCGCAATTTTATTGCTGGGAGTGATGAAATCATCTGTTGGCAGTCTTTCCCATTTTTCACAAACCCTTCCTACTAAGCCGGCAGGCTGGGCCATGGTTGCGGCCTGGATGGCTGCATTATCTGGGGCTTTTTGGGGGTATGAGGGTTGGAATAATATCACTTTTGTTTCTGGAGAAATCAAAGAGCCGCAGCGGAATATTCCTTTGAGTTTGTTTTTTGGATTATTGATTTGTACGTTGGTATATGTATCGCTGAGTGCAGCTTTTGTATACATTTTATCTCCCGCTGCAATGGCGGGTTCATCTTGGGTTGCTTCAGATGCGGCCCGTTTGATGGGAGGGGTATTAGGTGCCGCCATTATTACAGGTATGGTTGTAGTTTCCACCCTTGGGGCAACCAATGGAAATATTCTGGCCACAGCCCGGGTAACCTATGCATTGGGGGCCTCCAATCGCTTGTTTTCATGGGCGGGTGAAATTCATCCCCGTTTTAATACCCCAGGGAATGCACTTTGGTTAAATGCCATTTGGACGATACTCTTAATCATTAGTGGGTCGTTCGATATGCTTACCGATATGCTGGTTTTTGTAAGCTGGTTTTTCTATGGGATGAGTGCCCTGGGCGTAATCCTTTTACGCATCCGAATGCCCGAAGCTCCCCGACCTTATAAAGTACCCGGTTACCCATATATTCCGTTGATATTTATTTTGTTCACGGTATGTTTTTTAGTGGCCACTCTGGTTACAGATGTACAGCAATATCTTTCCGGAAAAACCCATCTGGTTAATTCTTTGCTGGGAGTGGCTATCACCCTGCTTGGACTGCCGCTTTATTATTGGTCAAAATCAAGAAATTGATGCTTCGATTCGTTGCTAAGCTTTATTTTCGTGCAAACGGATAGAGGAATGGAAGCAGTTATGCTCGAAATACGCATGCAATTTGAGGCCCTAAAGGGAGAGCCGGCAGAACGAATTGAAAAAATTCAGCAAAGCGGCAGCGACCGGATATATTTTCGTATTTACCACAAGGGGGGCTCTACCATTGCTACCTACAATCAACACCAGAAAGAAACCCAAACCTTTATTTATTTCAGTAAACATTTTAAAAAGGCCGGGTTGCCTGTTCCGGAAATTTACTGGCAAAACAGCACCAATACCCTGTATTTTCAAGAAGATTTTGGCCCAGATTCGCTATTGAGTTGTTTAGAAAAGGAGGGGCATACCGACCATATTTATCGGCTTTTTCAAAAAAGTTTGCAGCAGCTGGCCCGCCTGCAGGTTTTGGGAGATCAGGGCTTAGATTACAATCAGTGTATCACTGCCAAAATGTTTGGCAAGCAGGCCATCCTGAGCGACCTATTGTATTTTAAATATTACTTTTTAGATACCCTACAAATACCCTATGATAAGCAGGCCCTATTGGATGATTTTGATGCACTGAGTAATTATTTAACCCATACCCAGTATAAGTTTTTCATGTTCCGTGATTTTCAGAGCCGGAATATACAGGTGCAAAACGATGAGGTTTTTTTTATTGATTACCAGGGTGGTATGAAAGGGGCACCTCAATATGATGTGGCTTCCTTGCTTTGGCAGGCAAAAGCCGAATTGAGTGAACAATGGAAAGATAGTCTGCTGGAATATTATCAGGATTGTCTCGATCCCCTGCTCGATCAGCCAGTTGAAAGAAATACATTCGTTAGTCAATACAACGGGTATGTGCTTATCCGATTGTTGCAGGTATTGGGGGCGTATGGGTTCCGAGGACTATTTGAAAGAAAGGCCCATTTTTTATCGAGCATTCCCCTAGCAATGCGTAACCTGCAGTTTTTTATTCTGCATAAAAGAGTGGGTATCATTACACCAGAGTTTGATCGATTGCTTCAAATTATCACCAGCGCGGAAGCAATTGCCAGGTTCGAGCCGATGAAAGCCCACGAAAAAACACCCTTGCAGGTAGAAATCAATAGCTTCAGTTACAAGCGCGGAATTCCAGAGGATGCCTCGGATAATGGGGGTGGATTTGTTTTTGATATGCGCGGAATACTAAATCCCGGTCGCTTAGAAGCCTATAAATACTTTACCGGCAAGGATAAGCCCGTAATGGACTTTCTGGAACAGGGTACCCGAATGAATGAGATGTTGAATGGTGTTTGGGATATTATTGATATCAATGTTGAAACCTACCTGAAAAGAGATTTCGAGCACCTGCAAATTAACTTTGGATGCACGGGTGGCCAGCATAGAAGTGTATATGCTGCAGAACAAACTGCTCGGCATCTGAGAAATAAGTACAATCTTAAGGTAAAAGTAAATCACCTCAACGAAATGAACTGGCTACAAGGCGATTTGTAAAAAAATCGTATATTGGGTGTTGATTGTATACAATTAATTCGTCAAGTATGAAAGCCATGTTATTTGCTGCCGGATTGGGTACTAGGTTAAAGCCTTGGACCAATGAGCACCCTAAAGCACTGGCCATAGTTAATGGCAAATCTCTGCTGCAACGCAATATTGAGTATTTACAGGCTGCCGGAATTCGGGAAGTGGTAGTGAATGTGCACCATTTTGCCGATCAAATTATTCAGGCAGTATCCGAAAATCAGGGCTGGGGGTCCACCGTACATATTTCCGACGAAACGGATGAGTTGCTAGATACCGGAGGTGGTTTGCTAAAAGCTGCCCATTTTTTTGAGGGCGAGGATTATTTTGTTGCCTTAAATGTTGATATCCTTACCGATTTGAATTTGGTAAAGATGATTCAGCACCACCTGGATATGAATGCGCTGGCTACCCTAGCTGTAACCGATCGGATGAGTAACCGACATTTCCTTTTCGATGAAGAGCAGTCGCTGGTTGGTTGGCGCCAATTAGAACCCTTTAGTGAAAAGATTGTAAAAAGCTCGCAGTTTCAAATTCCTAAAGCATTCAGTGGAATACATGTTATCAACTCGAGCCTTTTGGGAAAGATTCGGCAACAGGGAAAATTCTCAATGGTTGATGTGTATTTGTCACTCGCTAATCTGAACTTTATAGTGGGGTTTGACCATACAGGTACGCGTTTTTTAGATGTAGGCAAGCCCGGAAGCTTACAAATGGCCAATGATTTCTTCCATTAAGTAATTGGCGCATCCAAGCGGCCTGTAATCACAGTTTATGAACCCAACCCTTTGGCAGGCAAGCATACGAGATGTGCAATTTGGTACTGAGGTTACTTGCGTAGAACCCTGTAATCTCTATGGGTGCAGTATCGGCGATCATAGTTTTGTAGGGCCATTCGTTGAAATTCAGCGGGGGGCTATCATTGGTAAAAGATGCAGGGTGCAATCACATAGCTTTATTTGTGAAAAAGTAACCATCGGAGATGATTGTTTTATTGGCCATGGAGTAATGTTTGTAAACGATTTATTTAAAAAGGGAGGTCCATCTGGTAATGCAAAAGATTGGAAACCAACCCTAATCGGAAATAAAGTAAGTATAGGAAGTAACGCTACTATATTGCCCGTATCCATCACTCACCAAGTGGTAATTGGAGCAGGTTCAGTTGTTACACATGATATCACAGAACCCGGAATATACGCCGGTAATCCTGCCCGAAAAATTCGTTCACTTCCTTAGTAGTATTTGCTGTGCTATGCTTATACGCGAATGTAGATTTTCTTTCTATCCAGCACATACACTATCAACCAATAAAAGGCAATCATACAAAGTGCATATAATAAAGAGCCCGTGCGTAAATCAGAAGAAATAGGTTTAAAAATATGTTCATACAGCCAGGGGAAAAAAGAAGTATATACCGGTTTGCCATCGGGTTGTATATGATCTGTCCACCTCAGTAATGCCAACACCCTCGGTAAAAATCCACTCAACACAAAAATAAAAAGCGGGTTTTTGCCAAATACAGTAAAAAATTTACTCCACGCAGGTTGGCAGTTTTTCCAGTCTAAGAGATACATAAAAATACCTAAGATAATCATCGCTAATCCGCTGGTATATAATACATAACTGCTGGTCCATATTTTTTTGTTCACCGGAAAAACCATATCCCATCCATAGCCGGTTCCCATCATTACAAACCCAATTACCAATATATGTGCGAGCATTTCGTAGGTAGAGCCCTTTTCACGAATATAGTTTCCAGTAAGGTATCCGAATATAACCTGCGCAATGGCCGGTATTGTGCTTGCTAAGCCCTCCGGATCGAAAATCATTCCATTCGATTTATACATGTGCGATGAACCCAGAGCGAGGAGGTCCCATTCGGAACCAAACCAGCCCGAAATGCTGAAAGGATCGGCAGGATTGCCCAGTGATAAACAAAGACCCCAATACAACAATAACAGGGTTCCGGCTACTACAAAAGATCCGCGGGGTTTGGCAAAATATACAAATAGCGCAGCAAACAGGTAAGCCACGGCAATTCTTTGTAAAACTCCCATAATTCTTACGTTCTGCCATAATTTGGCTACCAGATTGTCGTGATCCCATTTTACAAAAGGACTCCAGTTTAAAAAAAGACCAATACCAAAAATCAGCAAGGCCCTTTTACCCACTTTCGAAAGAAAGAACCCAGTAGTTTTAGATTCCATCCCGGGCATTACAAATGCTAGGGCATTGCCTACGGCAAATAAGAAAAAGGGAAATACGAGGTCGGTGGGGGTACATCCATGCCAATCTGCATGTGTAAGGGGTCCATATATATGCGACCAGGTTCCGGGGTTATTCACTAAAATCATCAGGGCAACGGTTGCCCCCCTGAAAACATCCAAGGAATAAAAGCGTTGGTTCATATGGGTCAATTGAAATAGGAAGTTACAGTTATTTGCTAAAATATAACGGGATGGCAGGGTAGGGGTGGGAAACTCCCGTTTTTATTGTTTCTTTGCGCAGTAAAATCAACGTATGAGTAAGCATGTATTGATTACCGGTGGAGCAGGTTTTATTGGATCCCATGTGGTAAGGCTATTTGTAAATAAATATCCCGGTTATAAAATCGTTAATCTAGACTGTTTAACCTATGCCGGTAATCTGGCCAATTTGCAGGATGTGGCAGGTGCCCCGAATTACTTTTTTGAGAAAGTGAATATTTTAGATGCGGCAGCCCTCAATGAGGTGTTTATCCGCCATGGTATAACCGATGTATTACATTTGGCAGCGGAGTCGCATGTAGACCGATCAATCGTTTCCCCGCTGGATTTTGTATATACCAATGTGATAGGAACAGTTAATTTATTGAATGTTGCTAAAGAAAATTGGAAAAGCAATATGGATGCCCATCGGTTTTATCATATTTCTACCGATGAAGTGTATGGAACCTTAGGTGCAGAAGGACTATTTACGGAAACCACTCCCTATGCCCCCAATTCACCTTATTCCGCCAGTAAGGCATCCTCCGATCATTTTGTGCGGGCCTATCACGAAACCTATCATTTACCTACGGTAGTTTCTAATTGCTCAAATAACTATGGCCCTTATCATTTTCCAGAGAAATTGATACCCTTATTTATTAATAATATCATCCACAAAAAACCATTGCCGGTTTATGGAGATGGATTATATACGCGGGATTGGTTGTTTGTGAAAGACCATGCCCGGGCAATTGATTTGGTATTTCATCAAGGAAAAATTGGCGAAACCTATAATGTTGGCGGGTTTAATGAATGGAAAAATATTGATCTGGTTAAGTTGTTGTGCTCGCTAATGGATGAGAAGCTGAAAAGACCCGCCGGCGATTCGGCCCAACTAATCACCTATGTAAAAGATCGGCCCGGACACGATTTGCGCTATGCAATAGATGCTAATAAAATTAACCGCGAATTGGGCTGGTATCCTTCCGTAACATTTGAAGAGGGCTTGAGTGAAACCATCGATTGGTACCTGAGTAATGGTGAATGGCTTCAGCAGGTAACCTCGGGCGACTATCA
>CAIUKP010000282.1 GCA_903899675.1 uncultured Bacteroidota bacterium
ACTCTGGCCCCTCACTTTTGCAACGAGTTGCTGTGGCATTGAAATGATGTCTACCGCCTCAGCTAAATACGACTTTTCAAGATTTGGATTTGAAGTAGCCCGAGCAACACCCCGCCAGGCCGATGTTATCATTATTGCTGGAACCATTGTAAATAAAATGGCTCCCGTTCTTAAACGGTTATACGATCAAATGGCTGACCCAAAGTATGTGATTGCCATGGGCGCCTGTGCGATAAGTGGTGGCCCCTTTTTTTATAATACCTATTCTGTTGTTAAAGGAGCCGACCATATTATTCCGGTGGATGTTTACATTCCCGGTTGCCCGCCCCGTCCCGAAGCGTTGCTGCACGCACTGATTACCTTGCAGGAGAAAATTAAAGGAGGACTTACCCGCGAACAAATCCGTGAACAATCAATTAATTCCCCAGTGTAATCATGGAAACGGAAGTACTCAAAACCTATTTTTCAGCGCTAGAACCCTTAGCAACTTTTGAGGAAGGAGGGGAGTGGTTGATGGTTCAAGTACCCGCCCCCAATTGGAAAAATATAGCACGCAAACTAATAACCGAACGAAATTTCGATTTTTTATTTTGTGTTACCTGTGTAGATTTTAAAACGCATCTCACAATGGTGTACCATTTGCGCAGTATGCAAACGGATGAAACGGTGGTAATAAAAATTCAGTTAAACAGAGATCAACCCGAAGTAGCAACCGTTTCAGATATTTGGCGAACTGCCGAATTTCACGAGCGGGAAGCATTTGAAATGTTCGGAGTTCAGTTTACTGGGCACCCCGATTTGAGGAAATTGATTTTACCGGATGATTTTGAAGGATTCCCTATGAGAAAAGATTTTGAAGATCCCATTAATATGATAAAACTCTAATTGTTGCATGTATTCAGAAACTACCATAGTTACACCTGAAGCTTCACAACAACCTTTACTGGAAGGCCAGTTGGTAATCAATGTGGGTCCACAACATCCGGCAACCCATGGAGTACTGCATTTGGTAATTACACTAGAAGGAGAAACCATTATAAAAATTGAACCCCATTTGGGATACATTCACCGGTCCATAGAAAAAATGTCGGAAAGTTTAACCTACCGTCAGTTCATTTATGTTACTAGCCGGATGGATTATTTATCAGCGCATATCAATAACCTTGCCTGCGCAATGTGTGTAGAAAAAGGTATGCAATTAGAAGTGCCGGAGCGGGCCCAGGTGATTCGAATTATCATGAGTGAATTAACCCGAATCGCTTCTCATGAATTATGGATTGGTGCTATGGCAATGGATTTGGGAGCTTTCACGCCGTTTTTCTATACATTTCGTGAGCGGGAAACGATTAACGATATCATGGAACAAACCTGCGGTGCCCGTTTAACCATGAATTATATGGTTCCCGGAGGTGTGATGTATGATCTGCATCCAGAATTTGTTGCCCGAGTGAAATCCTTCGTTGCTCAGTTTAAAAGTAAAGTTTCTGAATTGGAAGATCTGGTTACCGATAATATTATTTTCCGAAATCGTACGGTGGGAGTTGGTGTACTAAGCAAAGAAGATGCAATTTCTTATGGATGTACCGGTCCCGTTGCCCGCGCCAGTGGCGTGGATGGAGATATTAGAAAGCGATTCCCGTATTCCGGATATGAGAAATTGGAGTTTGAGCAATGTATTGATACCGCTGGTGATTCCTTTGCCCGATATATCGTTCGTATTCGCGAAATGTATCAGTCCATCCACATCATCGAACAATTAATTGATGCCATTCCCGAAGGAGACTTTCAGGCAAAAACCAAGGCCGTTATCAAATTACCTAAAGGTGAATTTTACACCCGTGTAGAAACTGCTCGTGGAGAATTGGGGGTTTATATTGTAAGTGAAGGAGCTACCACCCCCTATAGAATAAAGTATCGTTCGCCGGGATTTTCTAATTTATCTGCCCTCAATCATATGGCAAAAGGCAGTAAGATTGGCGATTTGATGGCTACCATGGGAACCTTAGATTTAGTAATACCAGATATTGATCGATAAAAAATGTTTTGAAATTGATCGCATATGTTTAGTTTTCAGCAAATAGCCCAACAAACCCATGCATGGTTGCAGCAACATACCGGCAGTTTTACGGTGCTGGTTGAATGTGCAATCGTGGCGGTTTTCGCTATAACCCTTTTTGCGGTATTGGGGCTGGTGCTGGTATTGCTCGAGCGAAAAGTAGCAGCGCATATCCAGATACGGGTGGGTCCTAACCGGGTGGGCCCCGCTGGTTTGTTACAAACTGTTGCCGATACTTTAAAGCTATTAATGAAAGAGGGATTGGTTCCCAACTTAGCAGATAAATTTTTATTTAACCTGGCACCCTTTATTGTTATGATGGTAGCCATGTTATTGCTCGCACCGGTTGCCTTTGCTAGAGGAATTCAAATCTGGGATATCAATATTGGCGTTTTGTATATTTCTGCTATTTCTTCTATTTCCGTAATTGGAATTTTGATGGCGGGATGGTCGAGTAATAATAAATATGCCATGCTTGGCGCTATGCGCAGTGGGGCTCAGATTGTTAGTTATGAGCTTTCTGCCGGCTTTTCTGTTTTATGTATTGTGGTGCTCAGCGGTAGCTTGCGCATTTCGGATATTATTGCAGCGCAGGAAAACGGATGGTGGATTTTTAAGGGACATATTCCGGTGCTTATTTCTTTTGTAATATTTATTATTGCAGTTACCGCAGAAACCAATCGGGCTCCCTTTGATTTGGCGGAAGCTGAGTCGGAACTTACTGCTGGATTTCATACGGAATATTCCGGTATGCGTTTTGCACTTTTCTTTTTGGCAGAGTATATTAATATATTTATTGTATGCGCAATCGGTGCCACTCTGTTTTTTGGAGGCTGGATGCCATTGCATATTGCCCATTGGGAAGGGTTTAACCATGTAATGGATTATATACCTTCCTCCGTTTGGTTTATGGGAAAAACCTTTGCACTGATTTTGTTAATCATGTGGTTTAGGTGGACCTTCCCCCGTTTGCGCGTAGATCAATTACTAACACTGGAATGGAAATATTTGCTGCCTATAGGATTGTTTAATTTATTGCTCGTGGCAATCATTGCAATCATGGGGTGGCATTTTTAATTCGATAATTGGAAACTATGTTTTTAAAAGAGTATATAAGTGATGTTTACCAGGGAGTTCGGTCTTTATTAAAAGGCATGAAAAAAACCGGTTATTACTTTGTGCATCCTTCAGAAATCATTACACAGCAATACCCCGATAACCGGGAACAACTGCATTTGCCCGAAAGATTTCGCGGCGAGGTAGTAATGACGCACGACGAAAATAATGAACATGCCTGCACCGGTTGTACGGCCTGCGAATTGGCCTGTCCCAACGGAACTATTAAAATCATCACCAAATTTGATGTATCTCCCGAAGGAAAAAAGAAAAAAGCAATCGATACATTTATCTACCACCTCGAGCTGTGTACCATGTGTAATCTCTGTATAGAGGCTTGCCCAACAGATGCCATCAAAATGGCACAAACCTTTGAGCACAGTGTGTTTAACCGAAATCTGCTAACAAAAAAATTAAATCTGCCGAATTCAAAAATCAGGGAGGGAGTAGAATGATGCCAGCCTCAGCCATATTTTTTTATGTGATTGCAGCAGCAATTTTAGTTACCGCCATTTTATCGGTTACTACCCGCAGGATATTCCGAGCTGCCATCTGGTTATTGTTTTCTTTGATGGGTATTGCCGGAATATATTTTTGGCTAGACATGAATTTTTTGGCTGCTGTTCAAATTGTTGTGTATGTGGGGGGAATTGTAGTGCTGATAATTTTTTCGGTTTTTCTTACGCAAGGTTCGGGTCAGTCGCTTCCGCTACCAGCTAAGTTTCGATTGTTTATTTCGGCAGTAGCGGTATCATTGGGATTGGCATTTACTATATGGATTTTACATGGCTACGGATTTTTGGCCACCGCACCCGAAGTGCCCGCAGTGGAAATGAGGGAAATTGGAAAAACAATGCTGTCGGTTCAGTCGGGTGGTTATGCTTTGCCTTTTGAGTTGGTGAGTATACTGCTACTTGCAGCTATGGTTGCCTGTATCGCAATTGCAATGAAAATTCCGGCAGATAAAAAAAATGACTAATCTAATTGGGAAAATAACATGAGTCATATACCCTTACAGCACGTTTTAATCTTCAGCACCGCCCTGTTTTTTATAGGCATGTTTGGCATGTTTACCCGGCGCAATCTGATTACGCTGTTGATGTCGGTTGAGTTGATGCTGAATAGTGTAAACATCAATCTGGCTGCGTTTAATAAATACCTGTATCCGCAGCAAACTGGTGGGTTATTCTTGGCATTGTTTATCATCATTATTGCTGCTGCTGAAGCGGCTATTGCCATTGCAATCATCATCAATTTATATCGTTCTCATCATTCCATAGATGTTGATGATGCAACAGAAATGAAATATTAATTATGTTGAACGTTACCAATATACTGATCATTCTTTTTCTTCCCTTTATTAATTTTTTAATACTGGGATTGGGAAGTCGTAGCATCAAGCAGCCTGTTTCCGGCACTATTGCTACAGTTTCATTGTTGTTGGCTGCCGGCTTATCTCTGATGATTGGCTATCAGTATTTCATTGTAAAAGGAATGGTGAATGGTACTTTTCCACCCATTGAATTATTTAGGTATCCCTGGATGGTATTTGGCAGTAAACTTACCATTGATATGAGTTTGGTACTAGACCCATTAACCGTAATGATGTTGGTGGTGGTAACCAGTGTTTCTGCTATGGTACACCTGTTTAGTTTGGGGTATATGAAAGGGGAGGAGCGGTATACCACTTATTATGCTTTCTTAGGGTTGTTTACTTTTTCTATGTTGGGCTTATTGCTTGCAGGAAATCTATTTCAGATATATATATTCTGGGAGTTGGTGGGCGTTTCTTCTTTTTTATTAATCGGGTATTATTTTTCAAAACCCTCAGCTGTAGCGGCAGCTAAAAAAGCTTTTATTGTTACCCGTTTTGCCGATTTGGGCTTTTTAATCGGGATACTTATTCTATCTTTTTATGGAGAAACGCTGGACATTGCTACGCTGATTCAGCGGTTAACTGCACCTGCTGGAAGCCAATCAATGGCCATACAAACAGCGGGATGGTTAGGTATCAGTGCACTAACCTGGGGGCTGGCCATGATTTTTATTGGAGGAGCTGGAAAGTCGGCCATGTTTCCGCTGCATATCTGGTTACCCGATGCAATGGAAGGCCCCACACCCGTTTCTGCCTTAATTCATGCGGCTACCATGGTGGTTGCCGGTGTTTATTTGGTAGCCCGATTGTTTCCTATTTTTCAGTTATCTGCTTGCATATTAGATTTGATTACTTATACGGGTATTTTCTCTGCCTTTTTTGCTGCCATCATTGCTTGCACACAAACCGATATCAAAAGGGTATTGGCCTACTCCACCATGTCGCAAATTGGATACATGATGTTTTCGTTGGGTATTGCCCGCCCCGAAGATCAATATCTAGGTTATATGGCTTCGTTGTTTCATTTGTTCACCCATGCATTTTTTAAGTCGCTGCTATTTTTAGGAGCTGGTTCTATAATACATATGATTCATAGCAATGAAATGAATAAAATGGGAGGATTGCGCAAATTTATGCCAGTTACCCATGTAACTTTTTTAATTGCTTGTTTGGCCATTGCAGGTATTTTTCCGTTTGCCGGATTTTTTAGTAAGGAAGAAATTTTATTGGCAACCTATCATGCTAACTTTCCGGTTTTTGTGATGGCCTTGATTACCTCAGGGTTAACTGCTTTTTATATGTTCAGGCTTTATTTCTCAATTTTTTGGGGTAAAGATCAATCCCATGATCCTCACC
>CAIUKP010000283.1 GCA_903899675.1 uncultured Bacteroidota bacterium
GAAGAACAAAAGAATCTTTATAATATTCCGGCATTCGACTCTATACGGAAAAGTTTAGAAAAGGAACTTGTAGCACTGCAAAAGCAATATGATGATACGAATCCGGCAGCGCCAGTAAAATAAGTTTATTCTCCAGCCGATAAATTGATAAGGTACTTAGGCGGGGCACTCCGCTGCAGTTGCATATCGGGTTTTGCATTTTTAATCACATATCGATTATCGGGTAACTGCTTTTCGGTACGCAAATAATTGGCTACCGCCTGATTTCTTCTCTCCATCACTTCTGCCACCCACTTACTAAGGCTTTCCTTACCTATGATACGTACACATTTTTCTTCCGTTGAATGTAAGTCGGTTTGTCCGCTTATGCGCTGGTTAACAAACTTTACAAACAAAGAATCGGTTTCAGGTAAACTATCCAAGCGAGCTTTTACTTCAGCAGTCATCGCACCCCCTGCAGGCAATTGAAGATATTTTTTCTTGGTTTCATTTACGGCCACTACAGATGCCTCATCCTCTAAATTAGTTTCCTGAATCAATTCCATCTTCATTTCGGGCTTCTGCTGTAATACCTTACAAAGATTGTCGAGCACTTTCTTCTGCTTGGATTCTATTCCTAGCTGAACATATTCGAAATACACTTCTTTAAAATCTTCCTCCTTACCGCCAAATAAATTGGCAATTAAGCGAAAAGGAGCAGTGGCGGCTTTTACAATTAAATTTTTTACTACCTGCCAAACCACTTTTCCCCAGCGAAATTTGGGATCGTCGAGGCTGCCCTTCACAGGAATATCCAGGTGAATATTTCCTTTTACGTCTTTCAGCAAAGAAACAGCCAGCGGAACGGGCAAATTCATTGCGGTAGCATTTTTTACTTTTTTGCCAGTTTTAACTCGCTCAATATCTAATACGTTTTTACTGTTTAACTGATTATTGAGTACCGAAGTAACATTTACATATTTAATTTTCCCATTTTGGAAGGGTGTGGCAACAAAATACTTAAAGTAAGGATTGAAATCAGTAATCAGCAAATCACTTATGCCGGCATCAATTACAATATCTCGATAATTTTTCGGATTTACTTTTAAAGTGCCTTTCATCTTTCCAGAAGTGTTTAATCGGGAACTTACGGCAAAATTTAAAAAATCATTATTACTATTAATCCGCTCACTTGATAACAAAACAGAATCCAGTACATATCTAAAACGATCGCCGCGGGTATAATCGGTAAACACACACTGTCCGCCCGATATACTCAACCGGTTTACCTTATACTCATTCATATCATACTGCTTCACCAGATCTTGAATATATCCTGCCATCATTAAAAAAATGTTGGAATAAACTAAAGAAGAAGTATCCCCACTAACCGAGGAAGGCGTTGTAAAAATACGCTCATAATTAAAACCTTTGTCGTACATGGTAAGCCGGATAAAAGGGCGACTCATATTAATATAAGCAAACTCATAACGATTGCGGGCTGTGTTGATGGTATCAATTTTTACTGCCATTTGCTCTGCTGCGGTTAATAATTCTCCGGACTCATCTACGATGGCAAATTTTTCTGCTCCCAATGTGCCAGACAAAGCAATATCCAGTGGTCGATTTCCATTTCCCGACCATTTGAACTTTCCGCCCACAATGCCTCTTAGCTCTTTCACCTTCATATAATCTTTCAAGTAGGGGTACATCCAGTTAATATTGAACTGCTGCACATCACCTTCCAGAAAATATTGCAGATTCTTACTATTGAAATCCAGCGTAACTGTTGCATTGCCCCCCGTTGCTAAGCGGGTGGATAGTTTAGCATGGTAGGAAGGATCATCCCAAGCAATATCTTTTACCTCGGCAAACGTGTTAACCATTTTAACCGAAACCGCCGGCTTATTATTGGTATACACTAAGGTTGCATCATTTACAGAAAGTTGCCGAACCCAATAAGCGGCGGGTTTATCGCCAGGTTTTGGGGGAGTATCATCTTCTAAAAATCGCTCTATTAAATCATCGTAATTAAATCGGTTTCCCTTTTGCGCAATGCGGATAACCGGTCGGTCGATGGTTAACTTTTTTATCAGATAATTGCTATAGAACATTCGTAAAACGGAAACCCGAGAATTTACTTCACCCACACTTACAAATATTCCCTTCCTACCCTTTTCATAAATCCGTAATCCCTTTACATTAATTTCCCCGTTGAATAAGTTTATTCGTAAATAATTCATATTTATTAACCGACCTGTATATTGCTCGCTGTA
>CAIUKP010000284.1 GCA_903899675.1 uncultured Bacteroidota bacterium
TATCACAAACAACTTTTTTTTCTGGAATATATGGAGATACTGCAGTTTACTCGAGGATAAAAAAAATCAGTGATTTGCGACTTAATCAACCATGGGGCACTACTGACGCAGGTCCTAATGTTTTCAATTATGCTTTGGATTATAGAATGAGTCGCGAGTTAGATTCAATTGTTGGTGAATGTTACAAACAGTTTAATATTGCGGCTCTTGAACATAATCAGTGAGCTTTCATACTTCCTTACCCACATAGTCTTACGATCCGCCCAGGCGGAGAGAAGACCATGTGAGTAAAAAAAGAGCCCGACATTGTCGGGCTCTTTTTTTAAGAAAGTTGTTGTAAATGGAAATCAGTAAAATGCTCCAATGAGGTAAGTTGTAAATCTGCAGCTCCCCACTTTAATAAATGCCCTTCACTCGCATGCGGCACCACCACACATTTCATGCGGGCGGCTTTGGCGGCAACCATGCCATTAAAAGAATCTTCAAAACAAACACAGTTTATGGGGGCTACCTGCAATGCGGTTGCGCAGGTCAGATAAACCTGGGGATGGGGCTTGCCATAAGGCAATGATTCTGCAGAAGTGGCCGCCATCACATAGTTTTCTATACCCGTAATTTTTTTGGCTATTTCTATTAATGCGGGGGGAGAAGATGTTGCCAGTCCTATTTTAAATCCACGGGAAGCAAAAAATTCAAAAATATAGGGTACCCCGGGTAAGGTTTCCGCATTCGTTGCAATCTTATCTAATACACTGGCAACAATTTCTTTTTCAACCTCCGGAAAAATGGCCGGATCCTGCTGAAAATGGGTAAGCCACCAGGAAACAAACTCTTTGGTACGCAACCCGGTAGTGGTAGCATATTCTTCTTCGCTGATAAAAACATTTCTACTGGCAAATACTTCGGCAGCTGCCTGATTCCAAAGGGGTTCGCTGTTAATCAGTAAGCCGTCTATATCAAAAATC
Organism: uncultured Bacteroidota bacterium; assembly: GCA_903899675.1. GTDB lineage: Bacteria > Bacteroidota > Bacteroidia > Chitinophagales > Chitinophagaceae > Sediminibacterium. Next base: position 966 of record CAIUKP010000284.1, read on the forward strand.
ACCGTGTTAATCTTCATGCAGTTAATTTGGGTGCAAAAATACCTGATTACCCGAATTGTGTATGATTTTTTAGGGTTACCCTCGTTCTGAAAAGGATTTGTTACCTTAGATAATTATTTTTGTCTCCGTCCGCACTTGCGGAGTGAAAAACAGGTTGGTATGAGCTTGACTGAAAGATTGAAACACCTGCGCATTATCCGGTCATTTATTTATGCATTGGTAGGCACTTTGTCTTACCCAGGGTTGGTGTTATTTAACCGAATAAAAATCGAAGGGGGCGAACATATTCAGCAGTTGCCCAAGCAAAATGTGCTTTTTGTAAGCAATCACCAAACCTATTTTGCAGATGTGATTGCATTTCTGCATATTTTTTGTGCGGTAAAATGGAGGAGAGTCAATCGGCTGGGCTTGCCATTTTATTTGCTCAATCCCTTTACCAACGTTCATTTTATTGCCGCCGAGGAAACGATGAATGGGAGTGTAATTTCCCGAATTTTTAAACTGGCCGGTGCACTTACTATAAAACGAACCTGGCGTTCGGAAGGTAAGAATATTGAGAGAGAGCGGGATGAATCGGATACCCAAAAAATTGATGAGGCATTGCATAAAAGTTGGGTAATCACTTTTCCGCAGGGA
>CAIUKP010000285.1 GCA_903899675.1 uncultured Bacteroidota bacterium
ACTCACCCCCCCAAAAAAGCCGAAGGCTTCCCAGAGCCAGCGGCTCGACACCTCACTAAAAAAGGGCTATCTTTTCAGATAGCCCTTCGGAGTGAAGTAGTAGTTAACTAGAAATTATTTGAATCGAGGCAACATTTCTACTCTACGATTATCTTGTCTGCCCTTAGCAGTTTTATTATCTGCAACTGGCTTTTCACTTCCAAAACCTGTAGAAGTGATACGATCTGCAGCAATTCCTTTACTGAGGAAGAAATTCTTTATCGCATCAGCACGCTTTTGAGACAGTGCCTTATTTACTTTAACAGATCCTGTGTTATCAGTATGCCCTTCAATATCCACATTTAAAGTAGGATACTTATTCAGCTGATCTAATGCATACTGTAATTTTTGTGGAGCCAATTTAGGGAATGCAAACTTAGCAGTACCTGTTACGAAGTAAATACTCTTAGCAGCTACTTTTAAATCAGCAGCCAAATCAGGACAACCTGCATTGCTGGCAACACCAACGATAGTAGGACATTTATCTTCTTCATCGTTGATACCATCACCATCTGTATCTGGGATAGGACAGCCCTGGTAGCGAGCTAAACCTGGTACAGTAGGACATTTATCTTCTTCGTCGTTGATACCATCTTTATCAGTATCAGGGATAGGACAACCTTGGTATTTAGCCAGACCTTTAACAGTTGGACATTTATCGTTCTCATCATTGATACCATCACCATCTGTATCTGGTACAGGGCAACCTTCGTACTTAGCAACACCTGGTACAGTAGGGCATTTATCTTGAGGATCGAAAATTCCGTCTTTATCAGTATCAACTGGTGCAGGTGGTGGTGGGGGTGGGGGTGGAACTACAACAACTGGTTTCTTGTCTTTTAAGGGAGAAGCAATACCAATAGAATAATTCAAGTGATTGGTAGAAAGTGCAGAAACTTTAATATTGTAACCAAGTAATAAGTTAACAAAAGTACCTTCAGAGAGTTTGAATTGTAATCCAGCTCCGGTTGGTGCATAGGCAGCAAAATAATTGCCACCATACATAGAAGCACCAATTCCCAAATGGATATAAGGAACAATTACGTGCTTATCAGTTAACAGCTTAATGTTGGCAACTGCACTTAATTCCATCAAAAACTTATTATCAGTAGAAGAAGGAACGCCAGAATAATATGAAAAAGGATATTTAGTGAATGAACCCGCTAAAGTTCCTTGAAAATCAATGTGATCGGTCAAACCTTGATAGTAATTCAAACTAAGACCTGGTGACATTTCAGCAACTTTGGTCCATAATTTATTGTTCAGTACATTAGACAAAGAGGTTTTATCAACCAGGTTGGCAGTGTACATATCCTTCAAAAAAAAGCTGATCCCGAATGTGGGCTGTTTTTTATAGGACGTCATGGGTTGTGAAAATGCCATAGCTGACATACACACAGCAACCATGAAAAGCATAATTTTCTTCATAATCAGTTTTTTAATTTATGAGCAAAAATACAGGTAGTTATTGAATTTAGAAAATTAAAGCAATACGAAATTATTAATTATTTTTAGATGGGGGTAAAAGGGGTAAAATGGTAACGAAATGCCGTTTTTTGGGCTGAAAGTTCAACAATTTACCTGCTTGGTCGCTTAATTGTACAACAATTTCTTTATCAGCTGCAGCTGGAATCCGGTCGTTTACCCATACCTCCACCCATTTTTCAGAGGAAGCACTGCTAACTCGGATTCGAGTATTCAGGGGAACTAGGTTACATGCGGCTGTCATTAAGGCGGGCTGATATTTTTCTCCAGAACGAGTTTTTTTGCCTTTATAAGTGGGGGGATAAATGGTTGCCAAGCCTTTATACCCTGAATCTGGAAATGTAGAGTATACCTTTTTTAATGAATCAGCTGCGGGGGGTGCTAGTTTAATGGCAGTATCTGAGGGCTTTGAGGGAGAGGGAATTATAACGAGTGTTTCTACAGTAACTTTGGTTAGGCCTGCTTCCACAAAATCGAGCTTTCTGGCTACCCGAACACTCACATCCACTACCCGCCCCTTTTTAGCCATGCGGGGATGCATACGGTCGTTGATTCTTAATACCACTGTTTTGCCATTTTTGGTATTGGTAACCAGCACCCAGGTATTAAGAGGCAAATTATTACTTGCCGCAGTTAATTTTTCGTTCCTGAATTTTTCTCCGGTGGCAGTTAAAGTTCCATCTAAACTTACACTGTAAAAACTGGCAACCCCCTTTATGTTTTTGCCAGATTTTTTAAAATGATATCCCGAAACCGGATCGAGGATAAAAACAGAATCGGCTGTACTCTGCAAAATACTGGTATCTCCTAGCACTGCTGCTTTGGTAAGCAAGGTATCAACTAATTGAACCCGAATTTGATTAACCGATGCTGTTTCAAACCGAAGTAAGGCTGCCGGTTCCTCACCCAATGAAAGCCGCATTCCCTTCGTAGAAGGATTGGAAGAAAGCCGCTGATTTACCTGAACCAGCAGTTTATAATGATTTACGGGATTGGTAACAAGTACCCAAGAACCCATCGGAAACTCTGAACAGGCGGCCGTATACCATTTTGCACCCGATAAAGCAGTTGCGCTATCGTTAACCGAAATGTTCCGCTTTTTATCAATGATCCCCTGCCCACGAATTACAGAACCTCTTAATTTATAAAAAAGGGTATCGTACCGGATGCCATCCTGGGTATACACTTTCAATAGTAACCAGTCCTTACCCGAACCGGAAAAACTAAATCCCAGCAAAACTGCCAACAGCAATCCACCCAAAATCCAACCTTTTACTTTCATACAAACAGGCCTTTAAAGAGGTTGCCGGGCTAGCCGGACTTGCCTATTGATACTGTGAAGGTAATTTAGTAACCCGGAACGGGTATACGTATTAATAAAATATAAAATACATAAAGCTGCTTTTTCAGAAGAAGGTAGGTGATAATCAACTAATATAATTATTAATTAATTATAACTAGTTTCCGAGACACTATATCGGCGGAACCTACGGTTCTGTGTCAACGGATTAAAATC
>CAIUKP010000286.1 GCA_903899675.1 uncultured Bacteroidota bacterium
CAATCCCGGCTTAACCACTGCAACGTTCACTGAAGGTGCCGGAACTACCTTTTTGATGTCAAATACCGCTGTACGGCTGGTATCGCCATCCGACCAGAATGATTTTGCCTTAAGAAGGGTGGGCGAAGTAATAGTAACCGGAGCTGTAAAAATGCCGGACTGTTTTGTTGGGGCCGATCCATCTGTGGTAAAATGGATTTCAGCGCCGGTTGCTGTGGAAAACAACTCAGCAGAAAATGAGTCAATGAAAGCCAGGTCGCCAGATTTCAACCGGGGTGCAACTTTGCCGCTGTGAGCCTTGGCCACATTGGCGATTCCCATTTTAACGCGATAACGGTCATAGGTCATCAAGCCATTTGTCTCTGTTTCACAATCAGTGGTTTGGGTATAAACACAAGCACTTAAACCGGCTTCGGCATTTAATCTGGATACCTCCTGATAAAAATTTTCGTATTTCTGAAGCAACGCATCAGCACTCTGCATCTTTTCATATCCCCAGTTTTCGGTCTGCCACACATGACCCGGTACATATAACCCCAGTCCGCCATATTCACCCAGAACAATGGCCCTTTTTTCTTCCATTGGCGGAGCTGTAGGATTCGGATAATGATGGATGTCCATAACGCTTCCAGCCCCCTTATCGGTCCAGCCGCTGGCATTATTGATCAGTCGTGATGAATCGAATGAGCGCACCAGGTCGACAATGGCCTCGGTATGATATTGTCCCCAGCCTTCATTGAAAGGCACCCACATAATGATGGATGTTGAATTGTAATGGTCCTTAACCAATTGCTCCAACTCCATTTCAAAATTTGCCTGAGCCTTTTTAGCTATCGGCAATGAATCTTTTGCCACCGGCACTTCATAATACATGCTGGGCATATCCTGCCAAACCAAGATGCCTTCTTTATCGCAATGGTAATACCACCTGGCGGGTTCAACTTTCACATGCTTGCGAATCATATTGAAACCCAGATTTTTGGTTTGTTTAATATCAAATAACAAAGCCTCATCGGTTGGGACTGTATATAATCCATCCGGCCACCAGCCCTGATCAAGTGGTCCGAATTGAAAATAATTTTTATTGTTTAACTGAAGGCGTACAATCCCATTTGAATCAGCTTTTACAGAAATTTTACGCATCCCCACATAACTTTTCACCTGATCAATGATTTTTCCTTCTCTTTTCAAACTCACTTCCATATCATATAAAAAAGGATTCTCCGGCCACCAAGCTTGTGCATTGGGCACGGGTACCATTACATCTTCGCCGGTTACTGCTTTACCAGTGCCCACTACTTTTCCATCGCGCAGCACTTTCACTTCTATCCAATCTTGTGGCTGAGCACCTGATATGCCTGCCTGCACGTTTACCCAATTGCCATCTAGGTTGGGAACCGTTTTCAGTTGGGTAATATAGTTTTCTGCTACCGGCTCAATCCAAACCGTTTGCCAGATGCCGGTTACAGAGGTATACCAGATACCACGCGGATTATTCACCTGCTTTCCTCTGGGCTGATATCCTTGGTCGGAAGGGTCCCATACTTTAACAATCAACTCCTGTAAACTATCTTTTAATAAAAATGGAGTCAGATCAAAACTAAAAGGGGTATACCCTCCCTGATGCGTTCCTATTTTCACTTGATTGATCCATACTTCTGCACGCCAGTCTACAGCTCCAAAATGCAGCAACATTTTTTTATTCTTCCAATTCGCCGGAACCCGAAAAGTTCTTCTATACCAGAGTTCATTCGCCTCTCCCACTTTTTTTTGTACTCCCGATAAGCTCGATTCGATACAAAAGGGCACTAGTATTTTTCCAACATAGGAAGTTGGGAAACTACTCCCTTTAGGAAGAAGGGCATAATCCCACAAGCCATTCAAACTTTGCCAGCTTTCCCGCATCATTTGTGGTCGGGGATACTCGGGAAGTGGATTAGCAGGAGTAACCTTTTCGGCCCATTGGGTTTTGATGCTGTTTCCGGCCGGATGCCAGTCCTGGGCTTTGCCTTCCAATAGCATCAGCAGCAATAACAGGAGGAATACTTTTCTCATAATTTTAGTTAAGATTTTGTCGAATCAGATATTATAACAAGTTATTTAATTTGTGCTGCTCATCAAAATAAAGATAACCTCTATAAGTAGTATCAATTGCTTTGTTTGCAG
>CAIUKP010000287.1 GCA_903899675.1 uncultured Bacteroidota bacterium
ATTGTCAAGTTTACACAATCAAATACTTCTGCATTTGATTCATCATTTCCCGAATTTATTAAGTTAGAAAATCAAAATGGAGAATTCAAGAATATTGGCAATCCCAAATCAAAGATGAATTTGATTGTTTATTGGAGTTGGTGGTGTGGTCCTTGTAGAAAGGAGATACCCAATTTAAGAGAATTGAATAAAAATTATAGAGATAAAGGATTAACTATTACAAGCATTTCAATTGATCCCGATAAAATCAAATGGTTTGAAACATTAAAAACGGAGAAAATGGAATGGGAACAATTAATTGTTTCTGCATCCAATTTGTCTGAATTACAAATTCATTTTGATATTAACGCAATTCCAAAATACTATCTGTATGATGATAAAAATAAGTTAATTAATAAGTTCACCGGATTTAGCGAAACAGGCTTGAATGATCTTACAGCGTATTTAACAAAACTTGAAAAATAATAGTAAAAGGTTCTATAAAGTTACAATCACCGTACCCAGTTATTCCATCTCACCCAACCGCTGTAAACAATCCCTCAAGGCAGCTTTCCAGGGCAGTGATTGCACTCCAAAATCAGCCGTGATTTTTTGTGTATCCATTACCGAATAGCCCGGCCTTCGGGCAGGGGTGGGATAGGCTGAGCTGGGTATCGGCTCTACCCTGCAGGCTAATCCTGCTTCCTCTTGAATGGCCAAAGCAAATTCGTGCCAGGTGATGTCGCCGGCATTGCTATAATGATAGATACCACTGTGCGTATTTCCTTGCTGCCATGCTAAAACTATGGTTACAATGGCATTTGCCAAATCGGCCGCATAAGTAGGGCAGCCCCGCTGATCATTCACCACCCGAATCGTTTCCCGCTCCTTCATTAAGCGCAACATGGTTTTTACAAAATTATTTCCGTAGGCACTAAATACCCAGGAAGTACGAATGATGAGCGCCGAAGGATCTGCTGCTAAAATCAGTTGTTCTCCCTTCCATTTTGTATATCCATAATAATTCACCGGATCACAGGGTGTATCGGTAGTATAGGGAGCCATTCCATTTCCGTTAAATACATAATCAGTAGATATATAAACTAAACGGGTACCATATAAGCTACAACACTTTGCTATTTCCCCAGAAGTTTCTGCATTGATGGTATATGCCAGCTCTTTTTCCTGCTCGGCTTTGTCTACTGCGGTATACGCCCCTCCATGAATAAAATAGGCAGGTTGGTGTTTGGCAAAAAATGGCTCGATGGATGCTGGTTGGGATAAATCTAACTCATCTCTTCCCACAAACAACACCGGAAAGTCCATCCCTGCTTCAGAAAATACATCCCGCAGTTCTTGACCTAATTGGCCATTACTACCTGTTACAATTATCGGGGATGAATGCATAGAATTTTTTGGGTGAGTGGCTAAAACTCTTTGGGTTTTTTACTCCATTCTTCCTGCGGCAGCGAACGGAAATAATCGTAGGTGATTTTTAATCCCTCCGCGCGGTCTACGGTAGGTTGCCAACCCAATAACTCCTGGGCACGGGTTATATCCGGCCGCCTTTGTTTGGGATCATCTACCGGTAAATCTTTGAATTCAATAGATACAGAGGAGCCGGTTAGTTTAAGCACTTCTTTGGCAAAGTCGAGCAAAGATATCTCATGCGGATTACCAATATTTACCGGCATCGTATAATTACTCATCAGCAGGCGGTAAATGCCTTCAATCAAATCATCTACATAACAAAATGAGCGGGTTTGACTACCATCCCCAAATACCGTAAGATTTTCACCCCGCAGTGCCTGTCCAATAAATGCAGGTAGTGCCCGACCATCATTCAGTCGCATACGAGGGCCGTAGGTATTGAAGATTCTAACAATCCGGGTATCTACCCCATGAAAAGTATGATAGGCTCTGGTGATGGATTCCATAAAACGTTTGGCTTCATCATACACACCACGAGGTCCCACCGGATTTACATTGCCCCAGTAATCTTCATTTTGTGGGTGTACCTGCGGGTCGCCATATACCTCACTGGTTGAAGCTACCAGCATAGTTGCCTTTTTTTCCTTGGCCAAGCCCAAACAATTATGTGTTCCCAATGCACCCACTTTAAGGGTTTGGATGGGGATTTTTAAATAATCAATAGGACTGGCAGGAGAAGCAAAATGCAAAATATAATCGAGTGGTCCGCTAACATGAATAAATTTAGACACATCATGGTGATAGAAATCAAACTGCGGAAGGGGAAACAGGTGTTCTACATTTCGCAGATCGCCAGTAATCAGGTTATCCATGCCAATCACGTGATAACCCTCTTTAATAAACCGGTCGCAGAGATGTGACCCTAAAAATCCGGCTGCACCGGTAATGAGTATGCGCTTCATAGTTTCTGTTTCAGATTTTTATGCTTGCTGTCCTCTTCCAATACTTTCATAATGATACCCCAGGGCTTTCATTTGTTTTACATCAAACAAATTGCGGCCATCAAAAATTACTTTGTGTTGCAGGGTTTCACCAATTCGATCAAAATCCGGGGTTCTAAACTCACTCCATTCAGTGGCGATAATCAAGGCATCGGCACCCGCTAAAGCATCATAGGGATTAGCTGCATACTGAATCTGATCACCTACTAGTTTTTTTACATTCGCCATGGCTTCCGGATCATACGCTATAATGATGGCCCCTTCTGCTGTGAGGGCTTCAATTAATTGTAAGGCGGGCGCTTCGCGGATATCATCGGTATTGGGTTTAAATGCCAATCCCCATAAAGCCAATCGAACTCCCGTAAGATTTCCATTAAAGTGGTTGCGAATTTTAGGCAGCAGGTGTTTTTTCTGACGCTCATTAACGGCTTCTACCGCTTGTAAAATACTGAAGTTGTATTGTACATCTTCTGCCGAACGTATCAATGCCTGCACATCTTTAGGGAAACAACTACCTCCATATCCAATACCCGGAAATAAAAATCTTTTTCCAATCCGATCATCACTGCCAATCCCTCTGCGCACCATATCCACATCGGCACCCATGCGTTCGCAAAGTTGAGCAATCTCATTCATGAAGGAGATTTTAGTGGCCAAAAAAGAGTTAGCCGCATATTTGGTTAACTCGGCCGATTTTTCATCCATAAAAATAATCGGATTCCCCTGCCGCACAAAAGGGGCATATAAATCGTTCATCACCTTGCGGGCTCTCTCAGATTGGGTACCTATCACAACGCGATCGGGTTTCATAAAATCTTCAACCGCCACTCCCTCGCGCAAAAACTCAGGATTACTTACCACATCAAATTCGCCTGAGTAATGCGCTGCAACGGCTGCCTGCACTTTTTCGGCAGTACCTACTGGAACTGTACTCTTATCTACTATTACCTTATAATCTGTTAACAGCTTTCCCAAATCGGCGGCTACCCCCAACACATAACGCAAATCGGCGGAGCCATCTTCCCCGGGCGGGGTGGGCAATGCTAGAAAAATAATTTCTGCATCTGCAATTCCTTCTTCTAATTGGGTAGTAAACTGTAATCGGCCTTCCCTTAGATTTCTCAGGAATATCTTCTCCAATCCGGGCTCATAAATTGTGATCTCGCCGGCAGCAAGTTTATTAATCTTGTTCGGATCAATGTCAACACAGGTTACCCGATTGCCGGTTTCTGCAAAACAGGTTCCGGTAACTAAACCTACATATCCGGTGCCTACAACTGCTATTTTCATATTCCTTAATTATAATTTAATATGGTTTAAATCAAAAAAGTTCAACACATGCCGGGTAATCCACTCTAATTGCTCTTCTTCCATTTCTGTGTGCACCGGCAAAGAAATTACCCGCTCGGTTAACCAGTCGGTAACCGTTAAATCACCGCATCCGATATCCATCCCTGTAAACATAGGCTGGCGATGGCCGGGCACGGGATAATAAATCATCGAAGGAACTTGGTGATCAGCCAGGTGCTTACCCAATGCATCCCGATCTGCGTTTTTAATAATCAAAGTATACTGATGATATACATGGTTACTATAGGGAGCCACCACAGGGGTTTGGATATTCGGATGATTCGCAAATGCTGCATTGTAATAAGAGGCAACCTTTTGTCGGGCTTGGTTATAGGTATCTAAGTGTTGCAATTTCACCCGTAAAATGGCGGCCTGCACAGAATCCAGTCGGGAATTGCAACCAACCCGCTCGTGATAATATCTTTTTTGTTGTCCGTGATTGGCAATCATTTTCATTTGGACAGCCAAATCGGCATCCCGGGTAAAAATAGCCCCCCCATCTCCATAGGCACCCAGATTTTTACTCGGATAAAAAGAGGTAGTACCCACATCACCCATGGTACCTGTTTTTTGGGTACTGCCATCGGAAAAAGTATAACTGCAACCAATGGCCTGTGCATTGTCTTCTACCACCCGCAGGTTATGCTCCCGGGCTATTTGCAGAATTTCTTCCATGGGAGCTGAATGACCATATAAATGCACGGGTACGATTACTTTGGTTTTGGGAGTGATGGCTTTGCGAAGGGCTTCCGGATGCATGCAAAAAGTATCGGGGTCAACCTCTACAAAAACAGGCTTTAAACGCAATAAAGCAACCACTTCCGTAGTAGCGATATAGGTAAAGGAGGGCGTAATCACTTCATCGCCGGGCTCCAAACCCAGTGCCATCAGGGCAATTTGTAGGGCATCCGTACCATTTGCACAGGGAATAGTATGTACATCTCCTTGGTAAGCCCCCAACTCCTTGGCAAATTCCGTTACCCACTTTCCATTGATATAGGCGGCACTGTCTAATACCTCACCAATGGCGGCATCCACAGCCCCTTTTATATTCAGGTATTGAGTTTTCGTATCCACCATTTGTATGGGTCTCATGCTTCAGATGTATTTGGGTGGCAAAATTACAATAAAAAAGGGGATTCAGGGGGATTGGCAGGCAGGTAAGCATTGGATTCGTTTAATTGATTATTTTCACGCCCTATCCTTGCAACATGCTAGTATATCGGTTATTTATTTTCCTCTACCCGCTGGCTGCCAAACTTATCAGCTGGGTAAGCCCTAAAGCCCGGCTTTGGTGCGATGGACAAAAAATAGCTTTCAGCCAAATAAAGCACTGGAACCCTGGCAAACCAGTTATTTGGATGCATTGTGCCTCTTTGGGAGAATTTGAACAGGGGTTGCCGGTGCTGGAATCCATTCATCAGCAATATCCCGGATATGCTTTGCTGGTGAGCTTTTTCTCCCCTTCGGGATATGAAGCTTGTAAAAACCATTCCCTGCCCGATCGCATAGTTTATCTACCAATGGACAGCCCATCTCAATCCCGGGATTGGCTGGCGATAGTGAAGCCCTCGCTCGTGATTTTTATAAAATATGAATTCTGGTACTATTATCTTTCCGCTTTACAGCAACAAAAAACACCTGTTATTTTAGTGTCGGCCATTTTTCGGCCAAAACAAATTTTCTTTACCTGGTATGGTGGATTTTACAGAAAGATGCTTGGCTTATTTACCCATATCCTAGTGCAAGACGAAGCCTCTGTAAAATTGCTTTCCGAAATTCAGGTTACTACACCGATTATTATTGCCGGGGATACCCGGTTCGATAGGGTTCAACAAATTGCCAACCAGCCCAAATCCTGGCCAGCCATTGAAAATTTTGTGCAGCAATATCCGGTTTTGGTTGCCGGCAGTACATGGCCAGAGGATGATAAGGAATTACAACATTTTGTAAACACCCATCCTGCAGCAAAACACATATTGGTGCCGCATGTTACCGACAAGGCGAGTTTACAACAATGCAAGGAAATCTTCCCGTGCGCCCTGCTTTATTCGGCTTATGAATCTGCATTTTTACAGGGAATCGCTGTTCCGGATAGCAGTATACTAATTATAGACCGGATCGGTATGCTGAGCAGTTTATACCGGCATGCCTCGGTTGCCTATATTGGCGGAGGTTTTGGAGCGGATGGGGTGCATAATGTGCTGGAAGCAGCTGTTTATGGCAAACCGGTAGTTATGGGTCCCACTTTTCAGAAATATCTCGAAGCCACCGAATTGGTTGATAAGGGCGGGGCGATAACGGTTAACAACGGACAGGCCCTGGATTCAGCTTTACAGGCTTTATTTGATAATGAAACCGAAAGAAAAAAAATGGGACAAATCGCGCTTGATTATACGGTTTCAAAAAGGGGGGCAACCAACAAAGTACTACAGGTAATTCAGGAGAATCGCCTTTTAATCAAATGATCGAAATATTGAACGGCTGGATGGTTCTCGTCCCAGCCCAGCTTGGTTTTCAGCTCCCTTTCTATCCAAAAACGGGCCTCAGGGAAAATAGAAAAACCCTGAATGGTTTTCATACTTCGTTCATACATCACTTCATCTCCCCTAAATAATTCGTTGATAAACATTAATCGATCTTTGGGATTAATGGATCGTTTAAGGTCACGTATCGGTTCATTGGAGTTACATTCGCTACTATCGGTTTGCTGTGAATGTTTTTCGGAACCTGTATTTGAAATAGCCGAAATATTAACCTCAGATTTTCGTGCCTGTTGCTTTTCCATTTCGGACTTACATGGAAAATCCTGGTGAGCAAAAGTCGGAATATCCTTAGCAAAATCTAGGGCATATAAAGCATCGTTTGGAGGACGGGAGGTAATTGTTTTGAGAGCAGGAGCCACTTCAGCCACTTGATTAATCGCTTCGATATCGGGTGACAACTGGGAAAAAAGCTCTTTCTTAAGCAAATCTAGGGTTATCAGTAAATGCGTAGGCGATTCCTGTTGATAATATTGTTCCTTCAATTTATTAATGAGGTAGCCTGCTCTTTCCATCGGATGTAATACATTTGGGGTTC
>CAIUKP010000288.1 GCA_903899675.1 uncultured Bacteroidota bacterium
AGATTTACCTAAAGCATAACCCTTTTCTACTACCAATCTAATCAACTGTTCAGTTGAATGAGTAAGGGTCAGGGATTGCGGAAGGGGTGCAGATAGCCAGCTGGATACATGTTCGTGGAAAGTATGATCCATTTTAAGTAATACAGGTATATTTCTTTTAGTTAATGCAGCTGCATTGCAAAGCTGCTCATACTGGCCTCTAATTGGAAGTGCCAATAACTTTTTTCCCAGGTAAAGTGTTTCTGCAGGAGTTTCAAATCCCGCTCCAGTTATAACACCCGTACTTTCTATCATGCTTGTTGTAAATGCTGCATTATTCACTGGAAAGAAAGAACAGTTTCCTTCAGTATTGGAAGATTTTACAAGGGGTGAAAATATTTCGAAACGAATGCCATCCATTTTTTTAAGTTCTTTCTGTATTTCCTGCAAGCCGTAATGCGGCAAGTAAACAGTTATATGGCCTTTGTCAACTGGGTTGGCTTGTAAAATTTGTTCTTTAATAATAGGATTATAGATATTATTATCATACGAATCGAAGTGCAATCCAACATATTCCTGTGCCCATCCATAATACCGCAATATCATTTCTCCAAACCTGTCTTTTTTTTCTGGACGCGGGGTAAGCGCACTCTGAAAACTTGCCTGATGTCCAAAACCAATACTCGCTTTACCACTTAATTTACAAGCTAATGAAGTAATGCTTTCAAAGTCATTAATTACTAAGTCATAGTTGTTTACTGGTAAACTCCTTGCTTCTTGTATCGCTTTACCTATTTGTAGTTCTTTGGCAATTTTCCAGTAATCTAATTTCCCCATGGGTGCATAAAACAAGCTCAAACCCTTACTGCGAAAACGGATAGGTAAGTCAACTGGAAGATGGCAGTTACTGCCACTTAAGAAAACATCTACTTCGCCATATTTTTTCAAGTAAGGAAGTATTTCTTTCGCCCTTGCGATGTGTCCATTTCCAGTAGCTTGAACAGCGTATAAAATTTTCATAAGCACTATTTTACAGAAGTAGCATTCAATATTAATTGTTCGGCTAACAGATCTTCGATGGATAATGCTTTTCGTATAGGTACCACTGGAGTTTTTTGAGTGCTGGCTTTTTGATTTTGTTCATCGTATTGATAAATAGTCCAAGCACAATTGTCGTATTCCAAAGCCGTTAGGTTTTCTATCCAGTCCCCACTATTTAGATACACTACAGATCCTTTGTCTGTTTTAACAATACGATGTTGAGGCTGATGGATGTGTCCACAAATCACATACTCATAGCCATTCTCTATGGCTAATTCCGCAGCGGTTTGTTCAAAATTTCCGATCCAAGAAACCGCTTTTTTTACTCCATTTTTCACCTTTTTACTCAAACTCATCTTTTCCCTTCCTACTAATTGGAGTAAATAATTGATGGAGCGATTGAGTAAAATCAATAAATCGTAGCCATATCCACCGAGTTTCGCTATAATTTTTGCTGAGCCCTTAGTCGTTCTGTCAAAAACATCTCCATGAAAAATCCAGGTTTTTTTACCGTCTAGTTCTAATACCCATTTATCGGTTAATTGCAATTGGCCAATCGTTAAGTCGCTATACCTGCGCATAATTTCATCATGATTGCCGGTAATGTAAACTACTTTTGTACCCAAACTAAGCAGACTGAAAATTTCTTTTATCACCTGCATGTGAGATTGTGGAAAATAGCGCTTATTAAATTGCCAGATATCTATAATATCACCATTTAATACTAAAGTTTCTGGTTGAATGCTCCGGAGATATTGAATAAGTTCGGTGGCGTGGCAGCCAAATGTGCCTAGATGTACGTCGCTGATAACAACCAATTCAACGCTTCTTCTGATCATGAT
>CAIUKP010000289.1 GCA_903899675.1 uncultured Bacteroidota bacterium
CGGGTTCTCATAAAAAGCCCAAAAAAATATTGGTATTTACCAAAACCAAGGGCTTTTATCATAAGTCCATTCCTGCCGGCGTAAATGCCCTGTTGGCAATGGGTGTTGAAAAAGGTATTGTGGTAGACACTACTTCCGATGCCACCCGTTTTATATATAAAGAACTGAAGGGGTATGATGCCATCGTTTTTTTAAGTACTACCGGAAATATGCTGGATGATGAGCAGCAGGCCGAATTTAAGCGGTACATTAATAAAGGAGGCGGATTTGTGGGTATTCATGCGGCGGCAGATGCTGAGTATGATTGGCCATGGTACAATCAATTGGTAGGAGGATATTTTTTAAGTCATCCTCAGCAACAGCAGGCAACATTGGTAGTGCAGGATGCCACCCATATCTCTACGCAACACCTGCCACAACAATGGAAAAGATTCGACGAGTGGTATAATTATAAAAGTATTCAAACCGACTTGCACGTGCTACTTACCTTGGATGAAACCAGTTATACAGGCGGGAAAAACGGATCTTTTCATCCTATTGCCTGGTACCATGATTTTGATGGCGGAAGAGTTTTTTATACCGGCTTAGGCCATACCGATGAATCATTTACTGATCCTCTATTTTTACAACATATTTGGGGTGGTATAGTTTATGCCATCAATGGGTAGCAGATGATTTTACCCGAAGCATTTTTACAGTCATTAGCGGATGTTCCCGGATTTGATCGGGGAGCATTTGTTGAGTGTCATCAGGCAAATGCTCCTATTACTTCTGTTCGATTAAATCCCGATAAACAAATTACGCAGCATGAAAACTGGCAAACCAAGGAGGTTCCCTGGTGTTCGGAGGGAAGGTATCTAGAAACTCGGCCTTCCTTTACCCAGGATCCATTTTTACACGGAGGTGGGTATTATGTGCAGGAAGCCAGCAGCATGTTTATCTGGCATATACTTACCCAATTATTTAAGCGCACCGATTCAATGCAAATATTGGATCTATGTGCAGCTCCCGGTGGTAAATCAACCTTATTGGCTTCTTATTTTCAACAGGCATTGCTGGTTGCCAATGAAGTGATTAAATCTAGGGCGGGTATATTGGTTGAAAATCTGGTTAAATGGGGTTCACCCAATACCGTAGTTACTAATAATGATCCTACCCATTTTAAGCAGTTACCCGGATTTTTTGATTTGATGTTGGTAGATGCGCCTTGCAGTGGGAGCGGACTATTTAGAAAAGATCCTGCTGCTTTAGATGAATGGAGTGAGGAGGCGGTAATGCTTTGTAGCCGGCGGCAGCAGAGGATTTTGGCGGATGTTTTGGCGGCCTTAAAAGAAGGAGGCATTTTACTGTATGCTACTTGTTCTTATTCGGTTGACGAAGATGAAGCAATTACTAAGTGGTTGATGGAAGAAATGCAGATGGAGGCAGTGCATATATCTGTTCCGGCTGCATGGGGTATTGTTGCAGCTGATATTCCAGGGGCTTTTCGTTTTTTCCCTAATCGGCTTGCCGGAGAAGGTTTTTATATTTCGGTGCTCAGAAAGCAGCAGGCTGTTCAGGAAGAGTATTTTAAAGAAAATATTTTGCCGCAGCCCAATAAAAATAGTGCGCAGTTGTTTAGAGAAAAATTTCACTTATCAGAAAACACTTCTGTTTTTTTGCAGGGAAATCTGGTACGCAGTATTCCTTCGGTTCATTGGAAAGCCGTTCAGCAATTGGCAGCGGCCCTATATATCAAAAAAGCAGGGGTTGAGTTGGGGGAAGAAAAGGGAAAGGACATCATCCCCTCCCACGAATGGGCAATGCAATATGATTTAAAAGAGGGCTGGCCGGTTATTAACTTGAATTTATCCGAAGCACTGGCATACCTAGGTCGTCAGCCTTTAACGCTGGAAGCTGCCAATGGATGGAATTTAGTAAGTTATCAGGGCTGTATTCTTGGTTGGGTAAAAATCATACAAAACCGGCTGAATAATTATTATCCTACTCATTGGCGGATTTTAAAGATAGGCGGAAGTTAATTTCTTGGCTACTCTTACAATTGCCAGTAATTTTATGCTCTTAATTTGATTGCTTGCAAAAATGGTGGTTAATAGCATGTTTGTTTTTGGTTCCCTATGCTGGCAGGGCGCAGGCAAAATTATTGGTGTTAGGTAAATGCCCTGAATGCTATGTACAGTATCGGCTAAAGCCCGGAGAAACCCTTGAATCGATATCGACTTTGGCTGGGATTCCTCTTGCTCAACTTAAGGCGTATAACAAAATATCTTCTGGAATCAGTGAAGCGGCCCCTTCCTCTATTCGTATTCCAATATCTGCAAGTAATTTGATTACTGACAAAACTCCTTTACCTGTTTTTCATGTGGTTGAGAAGGGCGATAATTTGTATCGACTCAACTTACAATATTTCAAACCGGGTATACCTCGCATCAAAGAATGGAATCAATTGAAATCGGAAACGCTGAAAGACGGAGACATGTTGGTGGTGGGTTATTTGAGTGGAAATGAATTGCCAAACAATACCTCCACTTCAAATGTTGCAATGCCTGCGATGGTTGCTTCCACCCCAGTTCCGGCTGCATCCGCAGTAGTTGAAGCGGCTCCTGTAAAGCAGGTGGTAGCTATACCCCAGGTAAGTGCTGCAGAGGGATATTATGCAGCGCAGTTTTCAGCTGCATTACCCACTCAGCAATTATTGGAAATCTCTGGAACCGGGGGGTTATTCAAATCAATCACCGGTTGGGGTGATAAAAGATATTATGTGCTTATGAATGAAGTGGTGCCCGGAAGTATTGTTAGAATTACCGTAGATCAGATGAAGTATATTTGTGCGAGGGTGTTAGGCCCTATCCCAGATAACAAACCGAATAAAGGGTTATTGGTTCGTTTAAGTAACGCTGCGGCAGCTGCCTTGGGAGTTTCCGAAATGATATTTACCGCAACTGTAAATTATTTTCAATAAAAATTATACTACCATGCAAATAAAATCAAGCATCATGCTGCTGTTGAGCATCTTTTGTTTTTTTCAGGTAACTGCTCAATCGGGGGTACTTTCACCCGCGCAGTTTCAACAACAAATTTTAGCCGGACAATCGCAATTGTTGGATGTAAGAACAGCTGGTGAATATAAGCAGGGGCACTTGTCCAACGCCTTACAAGCCGATTGGACCAATTCCGCGGAATTTGCTGATCGGGTAAAATATTTAGATAAGAACAAGCCTTTGCTGGTGTATTGTGCATCTGGTGGGAGAAGTGGTCAGGCTGCAGAGTGGTTGGTGAAGCAGGGTTTTGTAAAAGTAGACAATCTCTCCGGAGGCATGATTGCCTGGAAGCAAGCAATTTTGCCGTTTGTTACGGAGGAAGCAACTCGTCAGATGACTACTGAAGAATATGCCAAACTCATTCGGTCTGCCAGCGTAGTATTGGTTGATTTTGGTGCCGAGTGGTGCCCGCCCTGTAAAAAAATGGAGCCTGTTTTGGCATCCGTACAAAAAGAATTAGCTGGAAAATATACCTTGGTGAAAGTAGATGGGGGTCGTGATACAGATATGATGAAAGCCAATGGGGTTAGTGCTTTACCGGTTTTTATTGTGTATAAAAATGGCAAAGAAACTTATAGGGTTCAGGGGGTTGTAGAAAAAAATATACTCAAGGAGCAGCTTCAGTAATTGATTATTTCTCAATTCTAAATCCACGAAGAAAATCGGCTGTTTGCATTCTTTTTTTTCCTTCCAGTTGCAGGTCGGTAATATAGATCCAGCCATCATTTGCGGCAAAGCGTAGGATGGTTTTTCCATCGGTATCCATGCTTCCTGGTGAGAGTTTGTGCATAGATTTTTCGGGTTGCGCCGCATAAATTTTTAAAGTTTTTTCGCCCAGTTTGCTGAGGGCACCCGGACTCGGAGATAATCCGCGAATCTGGTTATGTATTAGTGCAACGGGTTGATCCCAATGGATGATACAATCTTCGGTAAAAATTTTGGGGGCGTGGTGTAGGGGTTCGTTTATTAGGGCTTCTTGCGGTTGTTCTTTTAAATCACCGGCTGCCAAACCTTTCATTGTTTTTACTAAAAGTTGTGCACCCAACCGGCTAAGATTTTCGTAAACAGTTCCAGTATTTTCATCTTCCCCCACTGGTAAAGATTCCTGTAGTAAAATACCTCCGGTATCTATGGCGTGTTGTAGGCGAAAGGTAGTTACTCCGGTAACTTTTTCACCATTCATTACGGCACGGTGAATAGGGGCGGCTCCGCGATATTGGGGGAGCAGACTTCCATGCACATTGATGGTACCTAGGGGAGGCATATCCCAAACTACTTCTGGCAACATTCTAAAAGCTACTACTACCTGCACATCCGCTTTAAATTGGGCCAATGAGTTAATGAAAGCAGGATCTTTTAATTTTTCCGGTTGAAGAACGGGTAAACCCTGATCGATGGCATATTTTTTAACGGCACTGGGGGTAGGGTGGAGACCTCTTCCAGATGGTTTATCGGGAGCGGTTACAACGGCTACTACCTGTAATCCTGCTTTTACCAGTGCATCCAGGGATGCAACGGCAAAATCGGGGGTACCCATAAACACGATACGCAGATCTTCGGGATTCATAGGGCAAAATTAGGGTTTCGGATTGGTTGGCGGCAAATAACCCCCTTAGCCGATGCAGGTTAAACTGATTTTTTGTTGATTATGGCGCTAAACGCACCAATTATTCCGGAAGGATTGTATTTTCGCGCCGGGAAAATCTGTTTAACCGGTCGATAACCTTGTTATTGTGTCAGCTTGTCTGGCCATGTTGCCGGGGGTTGATCTACAGTCTACTCCCTTTTTTTATCATTTTAAATTCAAAGCATGCAACAAGTAAAACACGGTGATACCATTCAGGTTCATTATCATGGAAAACTGAATGATGGTGCCACATTCGACTCATCAGAAGGTCGCAATCCCCTGGAATTTGAAGTGGGAAGCGGCATGGTTATTCCTGGTTTTGATGCCGGTGTTACTGGTATGACGATCGGAGAAAAGAAAACCATTGTAATTCCTGCCGAAGAAGCCTATGGCCCCCGAATGGAAGATATGATTATGGAATTTCCTAAAGCACAGTTTCCTCCTGATATGGTTGCTGAAGTAGGAATGCAACTGAACATGAGCAACGGAAGCGGTCAGCAATTTCCCGTTCGTATTGTTGAAGTGAAAGAAGAAGTGGTGGTATTGGATGCCAATCATCCGCTCGCAGGTGAAACCCTCAACTTCGATTTGGAATTGGTAGCCATTACCAATAGCAAGTCGATGATTATTATGCCTTAATCTTTACAAGTATACATGCAAAGGTCTCGCTACATCTGTTAGCGAGACCTTTGTTATTAATAGGGTTACATAAATATTTTAGGCAGGTACGGGAACTTTTTTCGTGAACCACCAGCCCAACCAAGCTCCACATAAGGCCCATCCGAGCATGCAGTCTATTAGGAAGGCCCGGTTATCGAAAATTTTATACCAAATAAAAGTGCTGTAGGGGATTTGGATATATACTATCATCCCAACTGCCAGTGCGGCCACCCAGCACTTAAAAAAGGTTCTTTCCTTCCATTGCAATAACAGCCAACAGAATAGGCCTACCATCAACACACTCGAAGCAAAACTTCTGAACATATTCAAGCCCATTTTACTTCCGCTCATCGAAAAGCCCTCATGATATTGAATCATAATTTGGGGGCGACCCTCCCAATCTTTCGCGAGTTTCATATTTTCATCCATCGAAGTGCCAACGGGGGCAGATGGAATCAGGTAACCACCCGGTTTCTCCAATTGTTGCTGCAAAAAGCGGGTAATGGTATCCTGTTTAGATGTATAGCTCTGTGCCGGCATATGCAGGTTCAGTACCGTCCAGGAAAGCGTTTGGGCGAAGAAAATTATCAGTCCACCCACTAAAGAAGGAATCAGATAGTTTTTCATAATATTTTTTTAGAAAGGTAACCATTTTTTATAAAAAGAAAACGTCTTCGTTGTATTATATTTATGGCAGAATAATTCTATGATTAATCAACCTAACTATTCAGTTGCCGACCGTTTGATGCGGTACGTGCAAATAGATTCCACCAGTAATCCTGATGCTATTCAGTTTCCCAGTACCGAAAAACAACTCAATGTAAGTAGGTTGTTGGTAGAAGAATTGAGGGGGATGGGGGTGGAGGATGTGAGTTTGAACCCAGAAGGATACGTAATTGCCCAAATTCCCGCAACGGTGCAGGGGAAAGTGCCGGTAATTTGTTTTTGCAGTCATGTTGATACGGCCCCGGATTGTTCGGGCACCGATGTAAAGCCCATTTTGCATACCCATTATACCGGAGCGGATATCCATTTGCCGGATGATGCGGAGCAAGTAATTCGGTTGGCAGACTATCCTTACTTGCATCAGCATATTGGAAAGTCCATCATCACCGCTTCAGGAAAAACATTATTGGGTGCGGACGACAAATCGGGTATTGCCATCATAATGGATACCATTGCCTATTTAATGCAGCATCCTGCAATTCCTCATGGAAAAATAGTGGTTTTGTTTACCCCGGATGAAGAAACTGGCCGCGGCACCGAACGATTATTGGTGTTAGAGTTGGGGGCGGATGTTGCGTATACGTTAGATGGCGGCGAATTGGGCAGTTATGAGGAAGAGACCTTTAATGCGGATGAAGTTTTAATAACTGTAGAAGGGGTAATGGCACATCCCGGCTATGCAAAAGGGAAAATGGTGAATGCAGTAACCGTTGCAGCCCAGTTGGTGGATACAATAGCAAAGGAATTGCCTAAACCTGAACAAACCGAACACCGGGAGGGTTTTGTACATCCGCATACTATGGAGGGGAATGCCGAAAAAATTACGATTCGGTATCTCATTCGAGATTTTGCTTTGGAGGGATTACATCAGTTTGAAAAGACAATACAGTCAATCGCAAAAGAATCTGCGTTGGCTTATCCGGCAGCCAGGATAACTTGTACGGTAAAAGAACAATATCGGAATATGAAGCCGATAATCGATCAACATCCTGAGATTTTACAAAACACAAAAGCAGCTTATCAGCGAGCCGGGGTGGAAATGAATATTCAGCCCGTTCGGGGTGGAACGGATGGTAGCCGGTTAAGTTATATGGGATTGCCATGTACCAATATTTTTACGGGAATGCAAGCTATCCATAGCAAACATGAATGGATTGGAGTTTCTGATATGGAGCGGGCAGTGGATGTGCTAATAGAATTGGTGCAGGTTTGGGCTGGGGGATAATTTTTTAAAAACTAAGTGCATTTACTAGTGGATCAGTAATTGACTGTTGAAAGATTAGACTTTCAATTATACCTCAAAATTTGGCAGAAAATTTATTATTATACTTTCCACTCACCATCTTCGAAAACCATTCTAAATGCCTCTTTTTCCCGTTCATCCTATCCTGCTGTGCCCCTCATCTTTAATTGTATCTTTATCAAAAATATACCTATGAGCATTTTAGTTGACTATTGGTTTATCTGGCTGGGTATTCTGATTGTATTCAGCGGATTGGTTACGGTTAATCAGGGAACCATTGCGGTGATTACCCTTTTTGGCAAGTATCAGCGCATTCTTCCACCTGGATTAAATTTCAAAATTCCGGTATTGGAAAAAGTTTATAAAACCGTTAGTATTCAAAATCGATCGGTAGAACTCGAATTCCAGGCAGTAACCCTCGATCAGGCCAACGTATACTTTAAAAGTATGCTGCTATATTCTGTAATAAATCAAGACGAGCAGACCATTAAAAATGTGGCGTTTAAGTTTTTTAGTGATAAAGATTTGATGCAGGCATTGATTCGTACGGTAGAAGGAAGCATTCGTGGCTTTGTGGCTACTAAGCGGCAGGCTGAAATTCTGGTGCTTCGTAGGGAGATTGTAGAATTTGTAAAAGAACAAATTGACCAATCACTCGAAAGTTGGGGATATCATTTACAAGATCTTCAGATTAACGATATCACCTTCGATCAGGCTATTATGGATAGCATGAGTAAGGTGGTTGCCAGCAATAATTTAAAAGCAGCCGCTGAAAATGAAGGTCAGGCCCTGCTAATCACCAAAACCAAAGCTGCTGAAGCCGAGGGTAATGCCATTAAAATTTCTGCTAGTGCCGAAAAGGAAGCTGCCCGCCTAAGAGGTCAAGGGGTGGCTTTGTTCCGCGAAGAAGTGGCCAAGGGTATGTCGCAAGCAGCTGAGCAAATGAAACAGGCAAATCTGGATACCAATGTAATCTTGTTTAGTATGTGGACGGAAGCTGTGAAAAACTTTGCCGAATTAGGAAAAGGAAATGTAATATTTTTAGATGGTAGTCCCAATGGTATGGAAAATACCATGGGACAGATTATGGGGATGTTGCAAATGAAAAACAATAAAAAACCAGAGTAATTTCTTTTTTTCATAGAATACAAATACCATCATGAAAAACTATGTACTTCTCTACTTAGTTGTTTTACTTTTCGGAGTTGGCCTGACTTCTTGTTCTAAAAAAGATAGTACTCCTGCTGTTCCTACTTCCGGAAATTTGTCTGGCAGCATTCAAACCTGGGATGACAAAACCACTTCTACAAATGATATGGCCGGGGTTACTGTTACCATTACCAATTTGGTAAATAAGTCCACAACTACTGATGCCCAGGGCAGATATACTTTTACCAACCTGCCTTACGATCAGTATGATTTGGAAATTTCAAAAACCGGATACGGAACCACGAAGGTTTTTGGAATTACCCATTCCTACGATCCTGCTGCGAGTTCCATTGGGAATACGCAAATACCCAATATCAGTTTTGGAAAGAAGTCAACCACTACGGTAACTGCTTTGGCGGTGAGCGGGAATAATGTGTTAGGGGAACCGGGGGTTAGTTTCTCCTACACGGTTAGTCCTACTCCAACCCCTGCCAGTCGTGCGTTTGTTAGATATTTTTTAAGTACCACTGCTGATGTTTCTCCAACAAAATACCTTGCAGCCAGTGCGGTGGTGAACTTCAGCAATGGCAGCGCGATTACCGGTTTTTCTACCAGTCAATTGGTAGGTATGGGCTTTACCTCGGGGCAAACCGTGTATGCAAAAATGTTTGGAGAGTCTTTTGTAACCAATGAATATTATCAACCCAATTTGGGATATAAAATCTTTCCTAATATTAATCTAACTAGTCCGCCTGCGGTAAGTTTTGTGGTGCCGTAATAGTATATGCGTACCTATTTAGGTAGTTAATTGTAAATACAACAAGGTTAAAGCGGCAATCGTCATTACCAGCAACGCGAGTACACCTAGGATATTGGTATTTCTAGAGTTTACAAAAGTTCCCATAATTTTTTTGTTGTTGGCAATGTGCAGAATAATAGCAATTAAAACCGGGGCGGTAATTCCGTACAATATCGCGGTATATATTAGCGCGTCTATGGGTGAAATGCCTAAATAATTCATGGAAAGACCCAGCAGCAGCGATATGGCAATGATGGTATAAAAACCACGGGCCTCGTGAAATTTTTTGCTCAGGCCCTGTTCCCAACCAAAAGTTTCCGCAAAAATATAGGAGAGTGATCCGCTTAATACCGGTATGGCAATTAATCCGGTACCAATAATTCCAATGGCAAATAACAGGTAGGCGGCATTACCTGCCAGCGGTTGCAAAGCACGGGCAGCTTCTTCAACGGTATTAATTTCCCGAACACCTCCTTGGTATAAAACAGTGCCCGTTGTTAAAATAATAAAATACATTACCATTCCCGAAAATGCCATCCCAATATTTACATCTTTATCAACTTCGTGAATAAAACTTTTATCAACTACAATTCTTTTCTTTCGATTATTTTGTTCCTCTACTTCCACCGATGCCTGCCAGAAAAATAGATAGGGAGAAATAGTAGTAC
>CAIUKP010000290.1 GCA_903899675.1 uncultured Bacteroidota bacterium
ATGGTTGAAGCATCGATTGCAAAAACAGGATTGTCAATCGAAAGTTCAAGATCTTTTTCGCCTGCGTATAATTGTTTGGCCTCATTAATAAGAATCCATGCAAAGTCGGCAAATATTCTCCAATCTCGTTTTTCATTTGCTGTTGATAATGTGCTTTTAGCAATTGCCTCTCCAATGCCAAGATGGTATAATTTATTGGCATTGGCTTTTAAACAGAGAATAGTATCTGATAAACTTTCGCGATGAGTGAGTTGACCAAAAACCATACAGAGATATTGACGCCAGCAGTTAAAATGCTTGGTTTTATAATCTCCATTATACCTTTTAACACAGGTTTTAAAACTGGTAGGCGAAATGATAGAAATAAGCTGAGAGAACAAATAAGTGCCTTGATTCATATACGTTGATTATCAAGGCGTTATATTAAGCCAAAATCTGAAACTTTTCAAATCGTGTTAGGCCAAATATGCGCTAAAACCCAATACAGACAAGACTTTCAAAGAACTTATATTTACAACATCAAAACGCTAGTGATCTCTTTTATTTAACAACTTATTTAAGAGTTGGCAATGAAATTCACGATTTTTTTATTTTTCTACTTTTGAGGTAGCATCAAATTTTTGCAGTCAACTATTTACTATCTAATAATGGGTAAGTATGAAAATAAATAGAGCAGGGTGGTGCTATGCAATTAACTAGGTGATGGATGAATTGAAAGTGAAGTGAAAAGTAGTTCTGGGTTTCTAATGCGATCTGATATTTACACTATGGGGCACGGGTATTCAACTATTAAAAGTGTATTCGACCTACGAAATGACTACATCGGAAGATTCCCTTTTTAAATATAATCTATAACTTTAACCAAAAGAATACGCATAATGGCAACCATCAACCCCCACCTTCACTTTAACGGAAATACCGAAGAAGCCTTTTTGTTTTATAAATCTATTTTTGGAGGTGAGTTTTCCCGGCTGGTTCGCTATAGTGAGATGACAGGTATGGGATATAGTTTTCCGGAAACTGAGTTAAATAAAATCATGCATATTTCATTGCCAATCGGCGACCATAGTGTATTAACGGCAAGCGATGTGCCTGATATTTTAGGTAAGGTTAGTGAAAATGAAAACAGAAGCAAAATTACTATTCGTGCCGAAAGCAAAGAGGAGGCAGATGCCTTGTTTACTGGCCTATCCACCGGCGGAACCGTCGAAATGCCCATTGCTGAAACTGCGTGGTGTGCTTTTTTTGGTGCGTTCCGGGATAAGTATGGCATTGAGTGGATGATTGAAGTACATCCTTAAAGAGTTACTGCAAATACTTAGATAAAAAAGTATCTATTGTAATAGTGGGGAAGATTTCTCAACAATTAGTAAGTCTAATTGGTGTTAGTTACTCTTTTTCTTCCCATTAATAAATAAATTATCCCAGAAAAAGTGCCCATAAAAATGAAAGCAATACTCCACATTATTTTTTCATTTTTGTCAAACCGATTAGACGACCACACTTCTATAATAGCGCTCACTATAAAAACCAGCATTACAGCCACAGCGATTTTCAAAAACATATCAGCGCTATAGGAATGTATCAATTTTAAGTAAGCGCCTACTAATGTAATAACAAAGGAAACTACATAGCTGGATTTTATAATGGCTCCTAGATTCAGAGTATTTTATTTTTTTCAACTTTTAGTTTTTGGGCAATGCCGTAATAATATTCCTGCGTAAGTTATTCGGTCCAAGCGGTTGGCTTCGAACCATCACTTTTACCGCCGCCGACCACCAGCTCCTCCCTGGCCAAAACCTGCTCCTGCTGGCCTAGCACCAGCTCCTCCCTGTCCACTACTAGCTGGGGTTGGTCTGCTCGCATTGTTAAAATTATTCGTCCGTTGGTTACCCCGGTCTCTCGATTGCATCTCACGGTTCATATTGGGTGATTGTGATTGGTTCCAGCTATTGGTCTTATTGTCTCGCTGGTTAATACCACCCTTATTGTCTTTTTGAAAAACATTGCCATCCTTGTCTGCAAAAACATTGTTAGGGGCATTCGAATTCTGAGAGTTGGGGCGGTTATTAAATAATCCACCCCCACCGTTATTATTATTACCTGGACGATTGTTATTATTGCCGCCCCCAAATATACCGTTGCCGGAGTTGTTGTTATTGCCACCATTATTATTATTACCCGGGCGATTGTTGCTGTTATTGTTATTATTATTGTTGTTGTTATTGCCTCCAAATAATCCCCCACCATTATTATTATTACCCGGGCGATTGTTGCTGTTATTGTTATTATTATTGTTGTTGTTATTGCCTCCAAATAATCCCCCACCACTATTATTATTACCCGGGCGATTATTGCTGTTATTGTTATTATTATTGTTGTTGTTATTGCCTCCAAATAATCCCCCACCATTATTATTATTACCCGGGCGATTATTGTTGTTATTGTTATTATTATTATTGTTATTGCCTCCAAATATTCCATTGCCACCGTTATTATTATTTCCTGGGCGATAGTTGCTGCCGGGGCGGTTGTTATTATTGTTGCCTCCGTTGTTCATAATGCCGGGACGATTATTATTTCCCGGACGATTATTATTAGGGCGATAAATATTATTATAGTTATTATTGATAGTAATATTATTGTTACCATAATGATTGCCACCTGGGCGATACCCCGGTCTGCCGGGCCGGTTGCCATAGTAGCCACCGCCATAAATTGGTGGACGAGGAGGGGGAAAGTACATGGGAGGGCCAAACCAACCAACGCCGCCATAAACACCTCCAAAACTAAAACCCACATGTAGGAACCCTACATTAAATCCAACGCCCATGCTCCAGCCAGTCCATGGATTATAACTAAACCCAAAACCCCAGGTAGTAGGGCGGGGATAATAAATGCTTCCATACCAAGGCCGATAATAAAAGCCCGTTCCATATACAATAACCGGGTCGCCCTGAATATAACATCCCAGGTAACCGGCGGTATAGCCAACCACCACGTACTCGGGGTTAGTTTCGTACACATGTACAAATTTTGCATTGTAAGCAGCCGATTTTGCAGGGATCTTTTCAATATCTGCAGGCCGAACATCCGATAACTTCCACGGACCTTTCGCGTTATCACCAATAAACCAAACACCATTGTCTAAGGCAAAATATTTTCCACTTGCCTCTTTTAACACCGTCAAATTGCAGTTGATCCCTAATTGCAGCGAGCACCCTTCAATGGCTTCAAACTTAGGGTCACCATCATACTCTACTTTTACAGTAGCCGTTTTCCGGTCTACTTTTGCTGTTTGAGGAATCTCCGCATCAATGATGGCTTCTTCTGCAGCATCCGTTCCTGAAACACTAACCAATACATTGTCTTTATCAGACCCTTCGGGAATTTTTGAAAAATCGGCTGGTAATTTATCTGGTTCATTAAATACCCACGGCCCATTTAGTGAGGAAGATTTATACCACCTTCCGGCAATAAGAATAAAGATTTTACCATCCGAGGTTTTTAAAATATCATTTACAGAATTCGATACATATTGTAAAGAAGTACTGTCGATTTTTTTGTAAACGGGTGTGCCCTTTGTCTGAATCAGTTCTGCAGGCTCTGTGCTTACAATAATGTCGGTTGCCTCCGGTTTGTCTTTTACTTCTTTGTTATCATTATTTTCTTTTTCCTGTTTTTTAATCTGGTCGTTGATAGATTTTACTTTCTTCGATAGGGTGGTGGCAACTGTCCATCCAGTGAGCACATTGGTAGATTTATACCAGATACCGCCATTGTACATATTCCATTGGGCGCCTTCTTTAAATAATAGGTTGGGCGAATTCACTACTCTTTCTGCATCCAGGTCTTTGTCTTTTTGAATTTTGGGCTCACCATCTAATATTACCAGCGTGGTGGGTTTGTCTTTGTAGATGATTTTTGGCGGATTATTGTTGTATATTTCTGCATTGGGATGATCTTTTTTAATGGTACTTGCTAATTGATCTAAAGAGATTTCTAAGTTCCAATTGGGCACTTCGGTTTCTATTAAACGGATAAGTTGTTTAATTTTTTCCTCATCATCAACGCCCTTTATTTTTGCATTGGTGATTTTGAGCGATTCAAGACTTGCCTTACGGGTAGCTTTATCTGTTGATAGTTTTGCTTCAAAGAAAATAGCACCGAAAATCAACTCATCACTGGCTTTTTCCTTGCCGGCAATGGCGGCTCTACCGGAAAGGGTATTGCCTTCAACTGCGTCGGGCTGAGGCTGGTAGATGATTACTTTTCCGCCTGTTTTGGCAAATGGAATCTCTCTTGGCCAGGTTGTTTGCGCACGTACTATTTGCTGATTAAAAACTAAGGCAGCAAAAAGGAAAAAATAAATTCGATTCATACAATCTGTTTATCAAGTAAAAGTTTTATTTAGCGTACAACTATATATTGGGCCTTTTAAGCGCAGGCTTATTTCATTCAATATTTTTACAATATAATACCTAGTGAAAGGTAGTATATGCCCTTATGGCAGGGCAAGTAATTTTGCGCTAAGATATTAAAGACCAATATTATTTCTATTAGCTTTTTTACGTTTATTGCTTCTTTTCTGTTTCGATTTATAGATTTGGACAAGATGATAATCCTTTCTATTCAATTTAGCTTATTAGGCAGACTTTACATACCTTAACCATGTGGCTGATAATCGAACGATTAATCGAGTATTTCGGGATTATTAAAATCAAAAATATAAATTTGATTGATGATATAACAGCAACACCCTTGATTTACTGATATAAAAGAAAAGTTATAGGCAGCACAATGGAATCTCATTTTCAAGTTACTGCTAGTTTTGATTGACTTGGAACAAAGCTACTTAGCATGCGAATTTTGGTTCAGGCTCAACCTGGTTTCAATAGTTAGAACCGCCTGATTTTCCATTTGAATAAGCGGAGTCGCTTCGTCAAATTAGTAAAAGAGAGGGGAAGCGAAGCGTATGTGAGAGCAATCTGGTTGGAAAAATTACGAAATATCTACCCCAAATGTCAACTATACATAACTCTCTAGAGTGGCATCTAACTTTTTATTAATAGTTACTTCAACCTTCCTTCGGAAAATCAGCACCCACCGTTACTTCCGCCCAGGTATCAAAATCATGTTTTAACTCCTCCAATTTTAAACGGGCACCCTTCAGCGCAGCTGCACCCAATAACAATCTTAATGGAGGGGTAGCTGATTCCGTTACGGTAATCATAGCTTTTGCCGCTCTTATGGGATCGCCGGGTTGATTGCCACTGTAGGCCCTGATATCTCCTTTGTTTTTTTCTGCTGTTGTTGCATAATCTGCAATTGTAATATTACTGTCTTTTGCTGATCGACCGGCCCAGTCAGTTCTGAAACCGCTCGGAGCAATGATTGTCACTTTAATACCTAATGGCGCCAGCTCTTTACTGAGAGATTCACTCAATCCATCCACCGCATATTTTGTGGCATTGTAAAAACCAACGCCAGGAAAAGACCGCAAACCACCTATAGAAGCAATATTCAGTATATGACCGATTCGGCGTTTTCGCATATGGGGCAGCACTTCCTGAATCATCCTGGCTAAACCAAAAACATTGATTTCAAACATACGCCTTACTTCTGTTTCCTCACTCTCCTCAATGGCACCAAAATAGCCAATGCCCGCATTATTCACCAGCACATCAATTTGTGCAAAATGTGCAATTGTTTTTTCAACTGCCGCCGTAATTTCAGCACCCGACGTTACATCTAGGCTTACTGCCAAAGCTGTTTCAGGATACCTGCTCACAATATCCTCTACATCATTTATATTTCGAGAAGCAACAGCTACCGAATAACCCTGTGCCAATACTTCAATTGCCAATGCTCGGCCAAAGCCAGTTGAACAGCCTGTGATTAACCAAACTTTTTTCATAAGGTGGATCTATTTGTTGCTTGAATAATGCATAATTCTTTATGTATACAATGGCAAAAATAGGTCGAACATTAGATAGGTAAACAGTTATTATAATTGCTTAATAATCTTGTATATCAACTGTACAACTTTATTCAGTTTCTAAAAAACGTAGTTTGGGGCTGTCTGTTGAAAAACCAATATTTACATGCATCATTTAACAAATTGCCATTCTAAACACATCTCCCAAATCTGAATACATGAAGAAGAATACAAGGATTGCCTTTTTCGATTAAGTCTACAAATTAATTTACTGAAACCTCAACGGTTTTGCCTAGTCCAAATTCAAGTAATCTGTATAGGGTAGATAGCTGAATGTCTGTTTTTCCATTTTCTATACGAGAGATGAAGCTTTTTTTCGCACCAATTTTCTCAGCCAGTTGCTCTTGAGTCATTTTGGCATTTTTTCTTTCTTCTTTAATTAATTCCCCTATGAGAAACGCCTTTGCTTTTATTTCAAATTCAGTTCTCTTTTCTGATCCTCTTTCGCCGTAACGTTTAGTTATATGCTGATTGTAAGTGGTTATAGTATTTTCTTTTTTTGCCATGTTATTTTTATTAAATAGTAGAAAAATATTCCTTCATTAGTTTATTCGCTAAATCTATTTCTTTAATTGAAGTCTTTTGAGTTTTCTTTTGATAGCCATTAAACAAAACAACAATTTTCCCTTTATCAAA
>CAIUKP010000291.1 GCA_903899675.1 uncultured Bacteroidota bacterium
AAAACCGATGGGTTAATTTTGTTGTAAACGGAAAGGAACTTACGGGGATGCCAATTGCGGTAAATATCGACGGCGAAATGGTTATCAAAGACCAAAAGGGAACAACACAATGCCTTTCGCAGGCACAATGGCTTCAATAAATACTTATTATGGATACAATTCGGCTTACTCAGTTTTCTTCAGCAGCAGGCTGCGGATGTAAAATGGCACCCGCGGCTTTAGAATCTATTTTACAAAACAGTCGCACGACCTTTCAAAGTAAGGAATTACTGGTTGGCAATGAAAGCAGTGATGATGCCGCCGTTTACGATTGGGGGGATGGCACCGGATTAATTACCACCACCGACTTTTTTACACCGATTGTGGATGATGCCTTTTTATTTGGCAAAATTGCCGCTGCCAATGCAATCTCCGATGTATATGCGATGGGCGGAAAACCCTTACTGGCATTGGCTATTTTATCATGGCCCCTAGAAAAATTAGGTCCAGAACTGGCCCAAGCAGTATTGGCCGGTGCAAGAGAAACCTGCAGAGAAGCTGGCATCCCTTTGGCGGGTGGACACAGCATAGACAGTTCTGAGCCCGTATTCGGACTCTCAGTTTCAGGGCGGGTAACACTTACTGATTTGAAGAAAAATAATACCGCCCAAGCCGGCGACTACCTGCTATTAACCAAGCCGCTGGGGGTAGGTATTTTATCTACGGCCGAAAAAAGGGGGGTAATTAAGCCCGAGCATATAGACGAATTTCACCGCCAACTTGGAATGCTCAACTCTGTTGGATATGAACTGGGTAAAATACCGGGTGTGCATGCGTTAACCGATGTTACTGGATTTGGACTGATGGGGCATTTAATTGAAATGGCCGAAGGAAGTGCATTGGGAGCTGAAATATATTACTCAAAAGTGCCTATACTTTCCTCTGTTCGGGCTTACCTTAGTGAGCGCATTGTACCCGATGCTACTTACCGAAACTGGAATGCTTATCAGAAAAAAGTGGCTTTTGGCCCGGGAGTGAATGTGATGGAAGCCTTTACTGTTTTGCCTGATCCCCAAACCAATGGGGGATTGTTGATTGCGGTAAGTGCCGATGCGCTAGAGCAAGTGTTAGCCATGCTGCAATCAGCTGGTATACATTGTTGTAATGAGCCTATCGGGAAGATTATAGCAGCAGGCGAAAAATGCATCCAGGTATTGGTGTGATTTACAGGGGCAGTTGGTTGATGCCAATTGCCAACTCAATATCTTTTTCAGTTACGGTATTAGCTGCATCATGCGTGGTAAGCCAAACTTCTACTTGGGTATAGTTTTGGGCCCAGCGAGGATGATGATTCATGGCTTCTGCCAGTGCTGCCACTTTTGTAATAAACTGAAAGGCTTGAGAAAAAGTGCTAAAAACTATCTTACGATATAATTCATTTTCCTGAAGCGCCCAGCCGTCGGGTAGATTATTTGATTGCATGTGACAATAAGTTTGATTATGGATAATTATAAAATCATGTTGCTCTTGTTTTTTACCTGATCAATGGGCAACTCAACAATTAATTGAACTTCGGGTATTGATTTTACCACCTGCCGAATCCAGCTTACAGCCTCGTCTGAGGCCAGGTCGCCTTTCATCAGCCACAAAAAATCCATATGCCGAAATTCAGGAAGTAAATACTCTCCGTCGTAATGATTGTGATAAAGATAATGCACCAAAGAGCTATTGGGCTCGGCTGACTGGTAAACTGAAAAATAATAGGTGCGCTCTTTTCTTCTCATAGGGATTTCGTGCTCGGCATTTAGGCGAAACCGATATCCCAACTGTTGATTTAGTAAAAGACAAAACTGAAAACACTTAAGCGGAGCAGTAATACCAAGCAGTCTGGTGCTGGCAAAAAAGTCTTCATTCATCCCCTCTGTATCCAGCTTCAGCTTCATATGCTTTTATTAAAATTGAACTTCCACTTTCCGCTCTTCTGCACCTCTCTTATAGCGAAGGGTAGTTTTATCGCCTTTTTTAAATTTACTCAAAGATTGCATATAGGCAGATACATCAACAAACGAATATTCGCCCAGTTGCAGCAACACATCGCCTGCCTGTAATCCTATTTTTTCTGCCAACTTACCCGGACTAACTCCGTCTATGCGCATGCCTGTTCCGGTGAAGCCATAATCTGGAATTACGCCAAGGCTTACAGAAAAGCCACTGCTTCTGCCCATTTGAGGTTCGCGGGTTTTATTGAAGGGGAGCTTTCCTTTTGAATCCGTCGCCTCAATAAGCCGATATACAAAACGTACAATTTCTTCCTGTCCGGAATAATTAATTTTTTCCCAGTCGTCGGTTGCTTTGTGATAATCGGAATGGCTGCCGGTGAACAGAAATAATACCGGAATATCTTTTCGGTAAAAGCTGGCATGATCGCTGGGTCCGCTACCGGTGCTGTCGTAATGGGTTACCAAGGGTGCCGAGGTAGTTGGCACCACTTCTGCCCAAACCGGAGAAGTGCCATATCCGCCAATGGTAATTTTACGGGCAGTGTCGTATCTACCTACCATATCCATATTAATCATGTAATTCGGTGAGATGGATTTGGTGGGATATTCCAGCCAATATTTGCTGCCCAATAAGCCTAGTTCCTCGCCCGAGAAATTAAGAATCAGGTAATTATTTCCGGCAGGCGCCGATTTTTTCAACATGCGGGCTAGCTCAATAAGTGCTGCGGTACCGCTGGCATTATCATCGGCTCCATTATGAATTACCCTACCGGTATCCAGTGCGGTTTTATCTTCCCCATAGCCTAAATGATCATAATGCGCGCCGATAATTACGGTATTGGCAGCCTGGTTATTGATAAAGCCCGCAATATTTTTTCCTTTTCTTACTCGATTAACAAAAGCAACCGAAAGATCTAAGTTAACGGTGGCGGAGGGATCGTTGAAATAAGCAGCAAGGGCGTTTTTAGTTAGATATATTATCGGCAGTTGTGCAGTAGCGGAAGAATCAAATTTATTATATTGAATATTGTCGGTAATGGATGAGCTGTTATAAATGAACAATGCCTTAGCTCCCTTTTGTGCAATCTTTTGGGCATGCTCCCGAATTGCCGCGTGCAGATCGAAATGGGGATTGGTTTTATTCTCCTCTAATACGTCCTTTACATCCCAAAACCAGGGCTCTCCGGATTCCTGTAAAGCCATTGCTGGGGATGCTTTTATGTTCGCTGGTTTACTATAAGCGAGTGGAAAATATTCTTTCATCAGCACCAGCGCATGATCTTCTACCGACAAATGCGTGGCAGTATCCAATTGTTTTCCTTCATTTACCACAAATTCCTGCACAAATCCATCGGTGCCAGCAGGCTCTAACGCCATTTGCCGATATTGATTAACTATATATTCGAGTGCTTTTTCTTCGCCAGGGGTTCCGGTTCTGCGCCCTTCGAGGCGATCGTCTGCCAAAAACTGAACATGAGCAGTTAATAGGGCTGTTCTTTCATTTCGGGCATTCATTTCGGCCTGCAGTTTCTTTTTCTTGCTTTGTGCCATTAGCATCAGGGGCATTAAGAGCAAGCAGAGAAGATATTTTTTCATTTTTCAAAGGTACAATATGTACAATTATTACCCGAACAACCCAAAAGGTTAAAATATTGGCCCTATCAGATTGGGCGTATCGATTCTGTTCCCAATATCGTAACTGAACGCCCTTTTTTGCTGCTACTTTTGCAGGAATATTTTTTAATTGCCGAATAGTCCTTTACATATAGCCTTAGTTGGAAATCCGAATAGCGGTAAAACCTCCTTATTCAATGCGCTAACCGGTCTGCATCAGCAGGTTGGAAATTTTCCGGGGGTAACGGTAGACAAAATGGTGGGCAAGTTGTCGTTTAATAAAGAAGACAAGGCTTTATTAATCGACTTACCAGGCACTTACAGTTTATATCCCCGCAGGGAGGATGAGTGGGTGGCTTATAAAGTATTGATGGGGGCCGATCAGGAAGTGAAGGCCGACTTGGTATTGCTGGTGGCAGATGCCAGTAATCTGAAAAGAAACCTGTTGTTTTGTTCGCAGATTATAGACCTCCACATTCCCGTTGTGATGGCGCTTACTATGAACGATCTTGCAATTAAGCGAGATATATATGTAGATGCAGCAGGATTATCGAAAGAATTACAAATTCCGGTAGTGGTGGTAAACCCCCGAAAAAACAAAGGCCTCACCGAACTGAAAAAAGTGTTGCTCGAAACAGCGGCGGCCGGGATTGTTCCAGCAATTGATGATCAGCATTTTTATGATGCCCGCTCAGAAGTAGGTGCTCCGGTGGTGGAAGTAAAAAAACTATTTCCTGCCATCAGTGATTATGCCGCTTTGCATTACCTGATTCACCACGAATCCTTTCCGCTTAGCAACCACGAACAACATGCGATAGAAAGCATAGAAAAAAAGTTTGCATTTAACCCCACCAAAACACAGGCGGAAGAAATTGTCAATCGCTACGCACATATTCGGGAGGTTTTAAGAAACCATGTATCCGAACCTAATCCAATAAAACAAAAAAAGTTTACTGAAAAGCTAGATAATCTGCTATTGCACAGAACCTGGGGTTATCTGATTTTGCTGGTCGTACTTTTTCTGTTGTTTCAAAGTATTTTTTGGGTAGCGCAATTCCCGATGGACTTTATAGAATGGGCTTTTCAGCGGGCTGGAAGCTGGCTAAGCATCCAACTTCCGCAGGCGTGGTGGAGCGACTTGTTAATCAATGGCTTTTTAGCCGGGTTAAGCGGCATTTTGGTTTTTATTCCCCAGATCATGATTTTGTTTGGATTGATAACCATGCTCGAAGATTCTGGATATATGGCCCGGATTGGTTTTCTAAGCGACAAAATGATGCGCAAGGCGGGACTGAATGGCAAAAGTGTAATGCCTTTGATAAGTGGATTCGCCTGTGCAGTGCCTGCCATCATGTCGGCACGGGCGATTGAAAATAAAAAAGAACGTTTGCTTACGATTCTCGTTACGCCACTGATCAGTTGTAGTGCTCGATTACCGGTGTATACGATATTAATTTCTCTGGTAATTGATAACAAATACTATTTTGGATTTTTAAGTTTACAGGGGTTGGTAATGATGGGGCTTTATCTCGGAAGTACCATGATGGCTTTGCTGATGAGCTATCTGATTAAGCATTTTATAAAAATAAAAGAAAAAAGTTTTTTTATATTGGAGTTACCGATCTATCGGCCGCCTCGGTGGAAAAACGTGTTGGTAACCATGATAGGCAAGGCACGCATTTTTGTTACCGATGCCGGCAGAATCATCATGATGATCAGCTTAATACTTTGGTTCTTATCTAGCTTTGGTCCGGGCAAAGAAATAGCAACCGTTAATACGAAATATGAGCAACTGATTAAAGAATCCCCTGCCAGTGAATCACAGTTAAATAAGCAGTGGTCTACTGAAAAATTACAGCATTCATACGCAGGCCATCTGGGTCAAACCATTGAACCGCTGATAACGCCATTGGGGTATGATTGGAAGATAGGAATAGCCCTGATTACTTCCTTTGCAGCTCGGGAAGTATTTGTTGGTACGATGGCCACCTTGTATAGTGTAGAAGAAACTGATAATAACTCGCTTAGAGAAAAGATGGCTGCAGCCAAACATGCCGATGGCAGTAAGGTTTATACACTCCCCGCTGCATTTTCTCTGTTAATTTTTTATATGCTGGCCATGCAATGTATGAGCACGCTGGCGGTGGTGAAAAGAGAAACCAAAAGCTGGAAGTGGCCTTTATTCCAGTTAGGATTTATGACCGTGCTGGCGTATGGCATGAGCTGGCTGGTATATCAGCTTTTTTCTTAGTTGAAGTATTTCCACAATAACTCACTAATCTTTCGGGTAAGCTCCCAAGCTTCATTGGTAGGTTCCCAGGAACGATCCTGATTATTTTTGGTAAAAATGCTAAAAACGTAGCTGCATTTTTTCCCATTCACAAATAAAAGTTCGCTTCGACTGGCATCTACCGCGCCGCTTTTGCTGGCAATAAACACATCGGCCGGAATACGAGAGATCGCTTCTTCATCCCAATAATTTCTACTCATCAGTCGCAACATTTTTTCACTCGCAGTATAACTGATTACTTGGTGGTTGATAATTTTTTCCAACAGCTGTCCCATTTCTCTGGGAGTAGTTTGGCCCCAGCCCCATTTATTGCGCTGCTCTGTTCTTCCAGGTGTTCTGCTGTTCACGCGTGTATTGGTTAGCCCCAAACTATCCATCAATTCATTGATGCGGGTGCCGGTGCCAGCTATCGACTGCAGCCAAAGACTGGCGGTATTATCACTGGTGGTAAGCATCAGCATCAGCACCTTGCTCATTTCAATTTTCTCATTGTTTTTAAATGAGCCCAGGATGTCTTCTCCTTCGTACAATAAGGAGTCTTTATAAATAAGAGGTTGGTGATAGGTAAGTTGTCCGTCTTCTATTTTACGCATGATGCCGGTAAGAATCGGAATCTTAACTATGCTGGCAGTAGGAAAAATCGTGTCGGCTTGAATAGCCACTTGACGGTGGTTTTTTAGGTTGTGCACGTAAATGCCAATATCTCCTTTAAACCCGGCAATAAGCGCTTGCAGTTGCTTTTCTAAAACAGGATCGTTTTTTTGGGCTTCCGCAAATGAAAAACAAAGAAAACATATAAGCAGCAGGAATATCCGGATAGGCATAGCAATCAATTTTACCCTAAGATACTATTGAAATGAAGTGCCTGCAAAAAAGAATACCCCCATCCGCAATAAATAAAAATCAGGTTAAGAACTCTTTGCGGCAATGGCCGACTTTCTGAGATACTCTTTGTTGGGACTGTAAATAAACAGGCAGCTGCCGTTTTTTATCTGGTCGATTATGGGCTTAGAGAGATGTTGAGGTATGGCAGGACAGCCCTGGCTGCGACCGATAGATCCACGCTGCTCAGCAACTTGCTCATTGGCATACTCGGCACCATGCACAACGATACCGCGACTGAGCGCATTGTCGTTAATGCCCGACTCTTCGCCCTGCAAACGAAGGGAGGTTCCATGTTTTCCATTATAGGTATCGCCGGTAACATAAAATCCAAGGCTCGACTGGTTAGAATTCTGTCGATTAGAAAAATGGGTGGGTATAATGTTTCCGGAATTTTTTCCATGAGAAGCATAGGTATTGAACAATAATTTGCCCAACTCCAAATCAATCACGAATAATCTTTTTTCTCCGGAAGGAAGCGAGAAGTCAAGAATAGAGAGGATATTATCTTTTTTAATTTTCCCTTCTTTCAATAATGCATTCCAGCCATTCAGTGCATATTGAAATGCAACCCGGGATAATCCCATCGCTTCCAAGCCCAGTTGCTGGTATAGCACCACTTTCCCTGTTGGGTCTGGGTCAAAACTTTTTGTAGGTGTGCTGCCCTTTAAAGAAGCTACCGGTTGAAAAACCAGCAAAGCCAACACAAATATTGCCACCAACCCGGCAGCTATTTTATTACGTTTTTTTAGATACATATCGTACTATTTTCAGTTAAGCATTTCAATACTGCACAAGTATATACGGTACGTTTTTGGTTTTTGGAACTGCAAAGGTACCACATAACAAAAGAGCATACTGCTTAAAAACGTTAATTAAAACGGGTTTAACAAAAAATAAGCCCGCATAGAAATGCGGGCCCTTCGCTTGCTTGCCTATGAAAACCAATCACTTACGAAGTCAAGGGCGGATTCGAACCGCCGTCCAGGGTTTTGCAGACCCCTACCTTGCCTCTCGGCCACTTGACCTTAAAAAAGTGGGAGCAAACCCCTTAGCCCCCACTGCCTGACAAAGATAGGCAAAACAAATTAGTCTACCAAATTTATAGACTAATTTGTTTGCCATTCTGTTCTTTTTGATTTTACATTGCTGAAAGATTTGAAGAAATCAAAATAACCCTTGCATAACCTGCCAGTTTAACAAGG
Organism: uncultured Bacteroidota bacterium; assembly: GCA_903899675.1. GTDB lineage: Bacteria > Bacteroidota > Bacteroidia > Chitinophagales > Chitinophagaceae > Sediminibacterium. The sequence continues at coordinate 7,971 of CAIUKP010000291.1, forward strand.
TGTCAAATTTTATATTGTGAATAAAAAAAGCCATCGCTTCCTAAGGGGTTTCCATCATTTTCCATGGGCAACCCTGTAACTTGCGTACATGTTGAATTATTTGTCGGGGCTGAACGAACAGCAAAAAGAGGCGGTATTGCATATGACGGGTCCGCTGATGATTATTGCCGGTGCGGGCAGCGGAAAAACGAAAGTATTAACTACCCGCATTGCACACTTATTATACAATGGAGTAGATGCCTTTAATATTCTGGCGCTCACGTTTACCAACAAGGCAGCGGCAGAAATGAAGGATCGTATTGAAAAAATTCTGGGCAACACAGAAGCGCGTAACCTATATATAGGCACTTTCCACAGTGTTTTTGCTCGAATTTTACGGGCAGAAGCCCGGCACCTGGGATATCCCGCCAATTTTACTATTTACGATACCGACGATAGCAGATCTGTAATTAAAACCGTAACCAAAGAGCTGGGGCTGGATGAAAAAGAATACAAACCCGCCGCTATAGGGTCGCGCATTTCATCTGCGAAAAACGCCCTGATTTATCCGGAAGATTATGCGGAAGACAGCTATATTCAACAGGAAGATGCCCGTGCAAAAAAACCCGAGATTGCTAAAATATATGCGGCCTACTGCGAGCGATGTTTCAAAAACGGTGCGATGGACTTTGATGATCTGCTGTTGAAAATGTATGAACTGCTACAACGGTTTCCCGATGTATTGCATAAGTATCAGCATAAATTTAAGTATGTGCTGATTGATGAGTACCAGGATACCAACCCGGTTCAGTATCGCATCGCCAAGCTGCTCGCTGCCGTTCATGAAAACATTTGTGTGGTAGGAGATGATGCACAAAGTATTTACAGTTTCCGCGGGGCTACCATTGAAAATATTTTACAGTTTCAGAAAGACTATGATGATGTTGCCCTGATTAAACTGGAACAGAACTATCGCAGCAGTGGTCATATTCTTCAGGTGGCCAACGAAGTGATAAAAAAGAATGTTGGACAGATACCAAAAAACCTTTGGACCGACAATATAGAAGGAGAGCTGATACACTTGGTGCGCACCATGACCGACAACGACGAAGGAAAATTTGTTGCCGATACAATTCAGGAACAAAAGCTAAGAAATCACTATAGCAATAGCGACTTTGCCATACTTTATCGAACCAATGCACAAAGCCGGTCTTTTGAAGAAAGTTTACGCCGGATGGGAATTCCCTGTCGGATATATGGGGGTGTTAGTTTTTACCAGCGGAAGGAGATCAAAGATCTGCTGGCTTATCTGCGGGTAACCGTAAATCCGTTAGACGAAGAATCGTTGAAACGGATTGTTAACTACCCTATTCGCGGCATCGGCAAAACCACCATCGAAAAAATGGTGATTCTTGCCAATGAATACAAGTTGCCCGTATTCGAAATCATGGCCCGTGCGGGAGAATTCGGATTCAAAGCCGGCACCCTGCAAAGCATGAGCGGCTTCGTAACCATGATCCGATATTTCCAAAGCATCCTCACCAACAAAAACGCCTATGATGTGTCGGTGCAGGTAGGAAAGCACACCGAACTGGTGAAAGAATTATTCAATGACAAATCTGCCGAAGGACTAGACCGATACAACAACGTGCAGGAATTACTAAACTCCATAAAAGAATGGACGGAGAGTCCATCGAATGATGATGGGGAGTTGGGCGACAAGTCACTCGGGGCCTATTTACAGCAGGTTACCCTGCATACGGATGCAGACGACGACAAAGAAAATACTGATGTAGTTCGATTGATGACGATTCATGCTGCTAAGGGACTTGAATTTGCGGGTGTATTTGTAGGAGGTATTGAAGAAACCCTGTTCCCCAGTGCAATGAGCATAAATACGCGAGAGGAGCTGGAGGAGGAGCGCCGCTTGTTTTATGTGGCAGTTACCCGAGCCAAACAAAGGCTTTGGCTGAGTTATGCCAATACAAGATACCGGTATGGGCAGCTGGTTCAAAACGACCCCAGCCGATTTTTAGATGAGATTCCAGAAAAATATTTGGATAAATCGTATGCTGGATCAGCCAATCGAAACAACGGCAGTTGGAATGGAAATATGGCAGGCCGTGGAAGGGGATCTGCTTGGGGAGACTACAACGATATGCCCGCATCAGTCCTTAGCAATAAAAACACCCCGGGGTCTTCCCGACCAACCACTCCAGCATACTTACCGCCTGCTCCTCCTAAAATTGTAGAACATATGCCATCCTCCGACTTTACTCCGAGCGACACTTCGGGATTAGAGGTTGGGCAACAGGTTGAGCATCAAAAATTTGGATTCGGAAAAGTTACCCGTATGGAAGGCTCTGCACATAATCCCGTTGCCACAATTGTTTTCACCAATAATGGCGAAAAGAAGATCATGCTGAATTATGCAAAGCTGCGCATTGTACCTGATTAAGCCGGCTGTTGTGGGGTTTTAATTTACGAAATCCGAAAAAAGCAGCACAGGAAACTCCTTCCGGAGCAGAACTGAACCCTTTGCGCTACCGAAATGTTATCTTTGTATCACTCAACTTTACACGCTATGATTACTACTGGAAATCCTGTTATCAGCATTTATACCGAAATGACTCCTAACCCCGAAACCATGAAGTTTGTGGCAAACAAGCTTTTGTATCCGGGTAAAAGCATTGATTTTGCCGAAGAGAGTCTGGCCTCGCCGTCTCCATTAGCTAAAGAATTGTTTGGCTTCCCCTTTGTAAAAGGCGTGTTTATTGCAAGCAATTTTGTTACGCTCACCAAAACCGCCGAAACCGAAGACTGGCAAGATGTTATACCAGCAATCAAACAATTTTTGAAGGATTATCTAGAAAATGGGGGGGTAGTTGTAAATGAAGAGGAGTTGGCACAGATGCAACCCACCGGCAACACAGTGCATGCAGACGATGACGATATTGTGAAGCGCGTGAAAGAATTGCTAGAAAATTATGTGAAGCCTGCAGTAGAAATGGATGGTGGCGCGATTCAATTTAAAAGCTACGAAGATGGTGTAGTGAACCTGATGCTACAGGGAAGCTGCAGTGGTTGTCCCTCTTCTATGATAACCCTCAAAGCGGGTATTGAAGGAATGATGAAGCGCATGATTCCGGAAGTTAAAGAAGTAGTAGCAGAAGCTGAGTAATTACCCGCCTCCTCACCTCTATCAATTTGCTTTATAACAGTCTGGTTTGTACAACCTGGTTGAATTAGTATCTTCTCTTCCTTGCCATTACAGCAATTATATAACGAATTTTATACCGGCCTGCAACAAACAGGAGCCGTTGAAATGGTGGCTGTTATCAGCGGCATTATCAGTGTTTGGTTTAGTAGAAAAGAAAGCATTTGGGTATATCCTACCGGACTAATCAACACCATCCTGTTTATTTATATCAGCGTAAAAGGACATTTGCTTGGAGAGGCCAGTGTAAACCTATATTATACGATCTTGAGTTTGTATGGATGGTGGTTATGGACCCGGAAAGACCAAGTATCTGGAGATCGGATATTGCAAATCACTAGCAATGATTCAAAAGATTGGCAATTTCAGTTGCTGTTTTTTGGAGTTGCGTATGGATTGCTTTTGGGTGCACTAACCTGGGCAAAAGCTTCCTTTGCCCCTGAAGCCATTCCATGGGCCGACGCATTTGCTTCTGCAACTGCATATACGGGCATGTGGGGAATGGCAAAAAAGAAAGTGGCCAGCTGGTATTGGTGGATAGCCACCAACTTGGCATCCATTCCGCTTTATTTCGTTAAGGGGTATATGTTTACTAGTGTTCAGTTTATGATATTGCTATTATTAGCCATAGCCGGACTAATCAGTTGGCAGAAAAAAGCGAGGCAGCGAATGCAACATTCATATCAAAACCCCGTTGTGTAATGGTATTGAACCGTAGTTTTTCCATATGGTAAAAAAAATAGTAATCGTTGGGCCCGAATCTACCGGCAAGAGCACTTTGTGTGAACAGCTGGCCCAACATTTTCACACCCGCTGGTGCCCTGAGTTTGCCAGAGAATATCTACTCAGTAATGGAACACCCTACACCTTTGAGCAACTGCTGGAAATAGCCAAAGGGCAGCTTGCCATGGAAAATGAATATGCTCAACAGATAGAAAATAGTTGGAGCTGGTTGGAAAAAGAGCAATGTTGGATCAATGCTTCCTCCCTAATAACCACTCAGCATGCCCCTATACTTTTTATTGACACCGATATGTATGTGATGAAAGTTTGGTGTGAATATGTATTCGGGAAATGTCACCCCTTCATCTTAGATGAAATTGCAAAAAGGCAATACCATGGATATCTATTGTGTTCTCCAGACTTACCATGGGTGAAAGATGAACTAAGAGAATATCCCGATGACAAAAACCGTGTTGAGCTTTTTCATATTTATAAGGACCTGCTTGTTAATCAAACTACTCCTTGGGAGGTTGTAAGTGGTAGCTATAAGGAACGATTGCAACAGGCTATTGTTTCGGTGAAATCAATTATTTCGGCAAACGAGATGCACTAATTTCTATTTTCGGATTAGGGTGCGAACATCTTCATCATCTTCTATATTATTCATTTCCCGTAAAATTTGTGGATACCGCCATCCAACACGGGCACTTTGGGGCTTAACCGTAAATCGTTTCGGGTT
>CAIUKP010000292.1 GCA_903899675.1 uncultured Bacteroidota bacterium
ATAACACGGGTTCCACTATTCTTCAAAAGTATTATGTAAAAACTGCTTTTAGTTCTAATCCGGGGTGTTTTTCAATGGATAGTGTAACTGTACAAGTAAAACCTAAACCGACAGTAAGTTTTACAGGATCTATTCCGGCTGTTTGTTCCAATGCGGCTGCATTATCAGTTACCGGAGGAAGTCCTGCAGGAGGTGTGTACAGTGGACCAGGAATTACAGGAGCTAGCTTTTCTCCCAGTTTAGCTGGAATAGGAACACATACAATTACCTATACTTATACGGATGTATCGGGTTGTAGTAATGCAGCAACCAATACAATTCGGGTAAATACAATTGCACAGGTGTTAGCCCGGAATGATGTAGCCATTTGTTCTGGTAGTTCCGTTGCATTAACAGCCACCAATGCTTCCAGCTATCTGTGGTCTCCCAGTGTTGGGTTATCAACAACAACCGGAAGTAGCATTACCGCTTCTCCATTAACGTCTACCACCTATACGGTAAATGCAAAAGATGTAAATGGATGCAGTAGTTCCGATCAGGTGGAAGTTACTGTGCAAAGCATACCAACCGCATCCATCCGTTATGCGGGCAGTCCTTTTTGTGGAAATACACAAGTACCGGTTATTTTAACCGGCTTAACTGGCGGAACTTTTTCTGCACCAGTCGGATTATCTATACAACCTACTACCGGTAGTATTAATCTGGCTGCTTCAACGCCCGGCATATATTCTGTAACCTATACTTTTACCAATGGGGCTTGCACAAATTTTACAAAAACGGGTATTACCATCTTAACGCCCCCAGTTGTTACGTTTAATAACGTTCTTCCTACTGCTTGTTTTAGCGGTTCAGCAATTAGTGTTACTGGGGGAACGCCAATAGGGGGAGTTTATTCGGGTGCAGGTATTTCAGGCGCTAATTTTCAACCCTCAATTGCGGGCAGGGGGATGCATGTGATAACTTATACCTACACCAATTTGGGATGTACCAATAGTGCTACCAATACAATTACGGTTTACCCCATTGCTAATGTAGTAGCCAGTTCGCCAGTGGCAATCTGTAGTGGTGGTTCTGTAATGATATCGGCAACCAATGCATCTAGTTATCTGTGGTCTCCCGCAACCGGGTTGTCATCCACAACCGGCGCTTCCGTTCTGGCTTCACCCCTCACAACTACTTTGTATACTGTTACGGGTTTGGATAATGCCAGTGGTTGTTCTTCACAAGATCAGGTAACCGTAACATTTCTGCAAGCTCCGGTTGCTTCTATAAATTATCCCGGTTCTCCTTTTTGTCATCAGGGAACTATTGGTGTTAGCCAGACCGGTCAATCGGGTGGAACTTATCAATCGACAGCCGGATTAGTATTAGATGGTGCTACAGGACTTATCAATCTTTCTAATAGTACTCCCGGAACCTATACTGTTACTTATACGTTTTCGAATGGGGGCTGTGGTTCATTTACCCAAACATCCGTTACTGTTTTGCCACCCCCCACAGTAACGATGAATGATTTTTCGCCAGTATGTTTTACTACCGCTCCTTTTACACTTGCAGGTGGATTGCCAAGTGGTGGAATGTATGCAGGACAGGGCATTACCGGTGGAACTTTCTCTCCATTAGTTGCCGGCAGAGGCATTCACACATTCAGCTATACATTCACCAATGGAAGCGGATGTCTGGGATCAGTTACCTCAACTATTATCGTAAATCCACTTACTCCAGTAGCTGCCATTTCAGATCAAACTACTTGTTTGGGGCAGACAGTTACACTTACTGCAGTGCAATCAGTATCTTATCAATGGATGCCTGGAGGATTATCGGGTAGTTCTGTTTTAGTAACCCCATTTACTAATACACGCTATACAGTTACTGGCACGCATGCAGATGGGTGTGTTAGTCAGGATGATGTTTGGGTATTGGTTATTCCAACTCCTGTTGCCAGCATAGCATATCCCGGGTCGCCATTTTGTACTGCGGGTTTGGCTTCGGTAAGTTTACGTGGACAAGCAGGGGGCATTTTTTCGGCTGCTGCAGGATTACAGTTGGATGTTAACAATGGTTCTATTGATTTAGCGAATAGTATTCCAGGAACGTATACAGTTACCTATACATTTTCGAATGGTGTTTGTACTGAGATTACACAGACCATTCTAACCATTCTTGCCCCTCCGGTTGTTAGTTATACGAATTCGTTTTCATCGGTATGTAATAACGCCACACCATTGTTACTCACGGGTGGATTACCGTTAGGCGGAACTTATGCTGGAGTGGGTATAGTTGCAGGTAAATTCAATCCATCTTTGGCAGGCAGAGGAGTGCATACTATTACCTACACTTATACCAATGCACAGGGTTGTGTGAATACAGCTACTCAAAGCATTATAGTAAATCCTTTAGTTGATGTTGACGCAGGAAGTGACCTTTCCATCTGTTTAGGGTCATCTGCAATTATCACAGCTTCCAATGCAGTGCTGTATGCTTGGTCGCCCAGTTCGAATTTATCGGCAGTTTCGGGATCTGAAATTATAGCAACTCCGCTTACCACAACAACCTATTATGTTACCGGTACTGATGCAGCGGGTTGTACTTCCACGGATGAGGTAATGATTACTGTATATCCCTTAACTGTTGCAACCATTCAATATGCTGCACCGGTATTTTGTAATACAGGTATTGCTTTGGTTACTCAATCAGGACAGCCAGACGGAATTTATAGTGCAGATGCGGGACTTATAGTAAATACTTCTTCAGGAGCGATTGATTTAGCTGCGAGCACTCCTGGAAGTTATACGATAACTTATGTATTTAGCGATGGTAGGTGCAGTAATCAAACTTCTACTAATATAACTATTTTAGCACCTGCAACTGTAAGTTTTGAATTGCCGATAAGTTCGGTATGCGCCACAGCCGTTCCATTCAGTTTGAGCGGCGGCAATCCATCAGGGGGAGTATATAGCGGGCCGGGTGTAATGGGAGTAACTTTTTCTCCCTCTGTTGCGGGAACTGGCGTTCATATGCTTACGTATTTGTACACAGATGCCGGAGGTTGTATGTCATCGGCCACTGCCAGCATAACAGTTAATCCACTCGTGAATGTAAAAGCTGGATTGGATGTTACTATTTGTTTGGGTAATGCAGTAGCTCTTACAGCAACCGATGCGGTTAGTTACAGCTGGTCGCCCAATCAATATTTATCAGGTTCAACAAGTGCTTCAGTAGTGGCGAGTCCAATTACCACCACTACCTACTATGTTACCGGAATGGATGCAAATGGATGCAGTAGTTCAGATGCAGTAATTGTAAATGTTTTACCATTACCTACCGCTACAATCAGCTATCCAGGGAATCCGTTTTGTAAAACAGGAAGAGTGGGTGTAAACAGAACGGGTGTAGGTGGGGGCACTTATAATTCAACAGTGGGACTTTCTCTAAATACAGCAACGGGTGAGATTAATTTTGCAAATAGTACACCGGGCAGTTATACCGTAACGTATACTATTAGTAATGGCACTTGCAGTAATCAAACAGCCACTAACATAACCATATTACCTCCGCCTATAGTAAGTTTTGTAATGTCGATTAGTTCGGTATGTTCCACTGCCGGTCCATACAGCCTGAGTGGCGGCTCTCCATTGGGAGGGGTATATAGTGGACCAGGCATAACAGGTGTAACTTTTTCTCCTGCTGCTGCGGGAGCGGGTGTGCATGTGCTCACCTATTCATTTACGGATGCTGGGGGATGTGTGTCAGCTGCTACTACTAGCATTACTGTTAATCCGTTGGTAAGTGTGCAGGCTAGTGCAGATGTTGCAGTATGCTTGGGAAGTTCAGTATCCCTCACAGCAATCAATGCATATAATTATAGTTGGTCACCCAATCAAAATTTATCGGCTACAACTGGCGCAATGGTTGTGGCTAGTCCGCTAACAACAACTACCTACACAGTTACCGGCACGGATGCGAATGGATGCAGTAGTTCGGATGCAGTAATTGTAAATGTTTTACCATTACCCACGGCTACAATCAGCTATCCAGGAAATCCGTTTTGTAAAACAGGGAGAGTAAACGTAATACGAACGGGGATTGCAGGGGGAGTTTATAGTGCTGCATCTGGATTGGTACTAAACCCCACTACTGGAACGATTGATTTATCTACAAGTAATTCCGGAACCTATTCGGTTACATATACATTTAGTAATGGCAATTGCACCAATCAATTTAGTACGCAGGTAACGATTATTGATTTACCCATCGTTAGTTTCACAGGTGTATTACCAGCAGTATGTGTGCAGGCAGCTCCGTTTACAGTAACAGGAGGAAATCCTTTGGGTGGGGTTTATCGTGGCGTGGGTATAAAGGGAGATATCATCAATCCTCAATTGGCTGGATTAGGAAAACATGTAATTGAATATACGTATACCAATCCCAAAGGATGTGCTGTGATGGCTACCAACACTATAACAATTACTTCAGTAACCGGGGGAAATACTACTCTACAATTTCCAGAAGTTTGTGTTGGATCCAACCCTTTTACTTTAGTAACAGGATCCACTGTTCCAGCAGGTGGTCAATTTAGTGGTGCTGGTGTGAATACAAATATATTTGATCCACAGCAAGCAGGAATTGGAAAAAACATCATTACGTATGTTACCAACGCGGTTTCCGGTTGTTCGGTAGTATATTCGGGAACCATTCAAGTAAATCCGAAACCAACTCTTCAGGTTGCTTCACTAAAAAAAGTATGCGAAGGTAATCAGGTGGTTATTAGTCCTATTGCAACAGGAGAACTGTTTTGGTCGGACAGTACTGGCACACTTAATCGATTTGCCAGCAATGGGTTAACATTTAAACCCAAGCGTTCTATTTCTTACGTGATAACTTGCAGAGATGGAAAGGGATGTACCAATTCGCAGCCAGTATTTATTCAAGTAGATCCAGTTCCCGACGCAAGTTTTAGTTATGGCTCAATTAGTTTCTGCTCAGGAGGTAATGCGACGGTGTTAATGGCTGGATTAAGTGGAGGAAATTTTTCTGCAGATTTGGGTGTTTCAATTAATACGACTAACGGCCAAATTGATCTGTCAAATACACAGCCAGGAAATCATTCCATCACCTATAGCGTTACCAATACAGCAGGGTGTAGATCGGTATCGCAGCAAACAATTACGGTAAAGCCAGTTCCAGTATTATCGCTCTCAAATTTAATTCTCTGCAGTGGTTCTGTGCAGGCAATTACCTTTACCGGGTCTGCCTTAGGTAGCAATTGGACCTCGGGCAATCCTACTATTGCTACTATTGATGCAAATGGGGTAGTGCAAGGGCTTCAAGCCGGACAAACCCTGGTTCGCTTTACAAATAATGATGGGTGCACTTCTAATGTGGCGGTAACCGTAAAAGATTTACCTCGTTTATCGGGGAAACAATTGGTGTGTAAGTTGGATAGTATTCAGGTAAGCACGAATGCTACTTTGGGAGACATTGCCAAATTTGTAAGTCAAACTCCCGGAATTGCAAGTGTAAATACCAGAGGAATTGTAAGAGGAAATCGTGCCGGAACTGCCATCATAGAATTCCGCGATAACAATGGATGTTCAGCCACCCATGTTCTTAAGGTAGATTCGGTACCGGAACGCCAACCGGCTCCTGCACTTACTTGTGAGCCGGGTACTATTCGGCTCGATCAGCCTATGTTTTCAACCTATGGGTCTTCGGGCTATACATTTATCTATTGGAAAGATTCTACCCAAACCAGTATGTTAAATAATCCTTTGCGAATTTCTCAATCGGGTATCTATTTTGTTCAGGTGAATAATGCAAATGGCTGCCATACAGAAAAACCGGTAAAAGTAAAAGTGGCTATTGCCAAAGCGATCATAGCTAGAAGACTGGATACCGTTCGCACGCAAAACAATGTACCCATTCAGTTAAAGGCCAGAATGATTGGTACTGAATTTAGTTGGTCTCCATCTGCAGGCTTAAACTCACCATTTATTCGGGAACCCTGGTTTAGTTACATGAAGAATATGGAGTACCAGATTTCTATGCGAACAGACAGTGGTTGTTTGGTTACGGATACTGTATTTGTAAAAGCGGTGGATGCGAATATTTTTGTACCTAGTGCCTTTACACCTAATACTGATGGCAAAAATGATAAGTTCGCTCCTGTTTGTTATAGTATTGCTCGCCTGAACTTTTTCTCTGTATTTAATCGCTGGGGCGAGTTACTATTTACTACCAATACTATTGGCAAGGGCTGGGATGGAACCAACAAAGGTACTGCTGCTGATGCAGGTACCTATGTTTGGATGCTAGAAGCCGTTGGAATGGATGGACAAGTATTCAGGCAAAAGGGAACCGTGGTATTAATACGATAATGCCAGCATAGTATTACATCATTTTTTTCGGGTCAGTTTTCGTCTTCGGTAAATTATCCAACCTATAACAGCCAATAGTAAGAACACCCAACTATACACCAGCACCATACACACCTGAATAAATCCACGCCAACCCTCTAAAAAACCTTCTTTTATTTGATTGGTGATTTGAGATGGGGTAGCATGTATTTCATACATTTGAATTCTTAACGTACTCAACGCAACTTGATTTTTCATGAGCCGCCATCTTCCTTCGGCTGCTTCAATTTCTTCCCGTAAATTTCCTATTTGTTCTTCTATTGCTATCATGTCGGCTACCTTGTTGGCTTTCTGTAACAATTGCTTATATCTGTTTTCTAATGCCCGTTTATTGTTAATTCGAACTTCTAAATCTATATATTCCGCAGTTACATCTTCTACTGAAATTTGTTTATTATCCAGTTTCCCTGCTTGTGAAGTAATACTGTCTATTAGTATTTGTAAACTCGCTGCCGGAATCCGAATGGTAATTTCGTTTTCAATTTTTTCAGTATGTACTTGCAAATTTTCATTGGATATATAGCCCTTGAGATGTTCAGTCTGCTTTTTTATCCAAGCACTACTCTTACCTATATTTTCGGTGGCAAACGCAATTTCTCCCTGTTGAATTTTTTTAATAGATGTATCATATTTTTCATTAGGAGGGGGCACTGGTTGGTTATTTTGAAAAGGTTCATCATTTTTGTTTTTGTCAATCTTAAGCTGAGCTACATCTTGAGCAATTGAGATGTCACTTGCAGCGCTAGGAGTTTTTGTAATGGGTTTTAATGTTTCCGAATTACCACAACTGAGCAACATGCCCATTGACAAAAGAAGGTAAACTGTTTTCATGGTTGGTGTTTTAAATTGTTAGTAAAAGATGGTATAGGGGTATAGATATACGTTTCTCCTGATCCGCTTAGCGGAAAATGATTCAACACTATAACAGCAAACGTTAGGGGGTGAAACAGTGGAAACCTCTGTAGTTATTTTTTACTACGAAGCATCAGCATACTCTCTATGGCCAAGTCGGTATAATCCTGATGGTTTCTTTTACTAATAAAGCGAGGTTTTCTATTGTAATCCTCAGCACTCATTCTAAAAAATACCCCGCATCCATTTTCAACTTCTACGGGTTCCGCTTCATTAGAAAGGATGCAGGCTTCTCCTTCTTTCCATATTTCTTCTATCAATTTCGCTGCGGCTTCTTTGTTAAAATTTCCCCAATCTGTTTTGCCCCTGCTTAGTTCGGCCGTCCAGTCGTAGGCATTCCCCGGGATATTTTTAATACCATATTGTATTTGGGCAAGAAGTGCCTCTGCCAAATATTTAGTGCCTTCATGGTGATACTGCCAAACATGCACTGATTCATGCACTAATAGGTGAGGGGGTATAGATTGATCTTTATGGGGCGAATAAATTGTATTGTGTAAAGTAAAAAAATATTTATGCCAAAATGGGAAATAGGCGATGGTAATTTTTTTGGGATCAAGCGATGCTTGAAATACTTCCTGTAAAATATTTTTTTCTTCCACTCGTAGTAATCTGCCCTCATTTAATAGACCCATCACCCTGGCAATCAAAACAAGCATATTTCCTACTATAGAAATGGTACCACCTGCAATAGTATTTACTAACTGAAGTAAACCCTTGGCAACGGGTTTAATTGAAAGCGAAAAAACAGTATCCAGCAAAAAAATGAGTACACCCATACTTGATCCAATTGTTCCTGCCATCATTTTTATTATTGCTGAAAAAATAGATAGTATGCCTGAAAAAATTCCATGTATCCAAGTTGCAATAAACCGAA